>NZ_CP147012.1:910714-1214285 GCF_037126285.1 Bernardetia sp. MNP-M8 | reverse complement strand
TTTACTGTCTTTGCGCCATCTGTTTTTACTCTCCAATTATCTTTTGTAGCTTTTGAGAATTCTAAGGGCTTGTCGTTTTCATCAAAAACATTAAATTGAGCTATATTTTTGGCAAAATTTTGAAGTGTATAACGCCCCGGTCGCCACGCAGGAAGTTGAAGTGAAAGTTCTTTTTCCATAATATCATCTACGTGATTTATGGTAAGTTCAATATTGATAAAATGATGATGCGCTTGTGTGTATGAAATTTTATAATCTAACATTTGAAAAGAATAGAGTAAATTTGAAAAAAATATAATCGTTCAAGCATGTTGCTTGGACGCTCTGTTGCAGCAAGCATATACTTGCGAAGTGATAAGCACAAGATAGAATCTTGCGCTAGTAAAATGATAATTTAATGAAAATTCTACTAATACAAACAGCTTTTATAGGCGATGTAATTTTGGCTACTTCGCTTATTGAATCTATCTATAAAAAATATCCTTCTGCAAAAATTGATTTTTTATTGCGAAAAGGAAACGAAAATTTACTTCAAGAACATCCTTTATTGAATGAAGTTTTGATTTGGGATAAAAAAAATAAATATAAAAGTCTTTTTGACCTTATAAAAAAGGTCAGAAAAACTAATTATGATGCTGTTCTGAACTTACAGCGTTTTGGAGCAACAGGACTTCTGACAGCTTTTTCGAAGGCAGAAATAAAAGCTGGATTTAAGAAAAATCCGTTTTCTTGGGCTTTTACGCACAAATATGAACACGTAATTACGACAGACAAAAACTCGCCTCATGAAATAGAGAGAAATAGCAAAGTATTAGAGAGTATAAAAATAAATGAAATTTTGAAGCCAAAATTATATCCTTCTCAGTCTGATAAAGATAAAATAAAGGAGTTTATCAAAAATGATTTTATTTGTATTGCGCCTACTTCGGTTTGGTTTACCAAACAATTTCCTTTGCATAAATGGATTGACTTTATAGAAAAATTTCTTTTAGAAAACGAAACTATTTTACCTCAAAACTTTACCATTTATTTGTTAGGTGCGCCATCAGATGCAGAAAATTGTCAGAAAATAATTGATACAATAGAAACAAAATTAAAAGAATTAAATCAAAATAATTTAAAATTCAAAGTTGTAAACTTAGCAGGAAAATTATCCTTGATGCAATCGGCTGCTTTAATGGAACATGCAAAACTTGTTTTGGCAAATGATTCTGCGCCTTTGCATTTGGCTTCGTCTGTCAATGCGCCTGTTTGTGCCGTTTTTTGTTCGACTGTTCCTGCTTTTGGATTTACTCCTCTTTCTGATAAATCATTTATTGTCGAAACTCAAAAACAGTTAGATTGTCGCCCTTGTGGTTTGCACGGCTTTAAATCTTGTCCAAAAGGTCATTTTGAATGTGCAGAGAGCATAAAAACAGAACAGATTTTGGAGATTGTAAATAGTATTTTGTAAAAGAGACATCTCTGTCTGTTTAGAAATTCAACAGACAGGATGTCTGTTTTACTTTGTATTAACATTTTTTAGTAAAATATTTTAAAATCAGAGGGTGATAAAAATAAGTTTTGGGTATAAAGAAGTAAAGCAACTCATCAAAAGGTATGCTTTAAAGAAATTCAAGACTGTATTATCTTTCCCCTTACTGAAAAAAGCATTGTTTGTATGAACAATGCTTTTTTGTTTTTTCTATGTTTTTTGAGAAACTGACAAGAGCAAGAATTTGCTTAGGAATATAAAATGAATAAATTTACACTTTGAAAAATTCAGGCATTAGTAAACAGGGTTTCAACCCTGTTTTTATAGATAGCTAAAAATGTAAATTTATTTTTTAGTCTTCCTTAGATTAGTGGAAGAGAGAAATAAGAATTATTACTACAAAAATATCTATCAGCTTAAATTACCTGTCCTATTTTTTCACCCATTTTTACATACGTTTCCAAATCATTCTTAGTGTTTTGGAGTAAATCTTCATCTATTTTAAAATAAGTAGAATCAAACAACAATACGATAGTAGAACCTCCAAAGGCGAAATAGCCCATCTCATCTCCTTTTTCTACAACTGTATTGGGTTGATAAGTCGAATTGAGACTTCCAACCATTGTAGCACCAACAGGAATAATTAATATATCCCCTTTATTTTCTGTTTTTAATTCACATGTTTCTTTTTTATTCTCACAAAAAACTTTCGTAAAATTATCACGCAAACCAATTGGAGAAACCGAATAATATGTTCCTTTTATCTCCTTTGATTTTGATGGAATTCCTTTAAATGGAAAATGGTATCTGTGATAGTCTTCAGGAGCTAAACGTAAAATAACCATTGAAGCATCTTTATACTTATCTACCAATTCATTATCTTTTAAAAATTCTGTTAGCGTAAACTCTCGTCCTTTTACATAAAAACTATTGACTTCTGAAATCTTTTCAAAAGCTAAAATCCTCCCATCACCAGGTGAAACAAGACCTTCCTCAATTTTGCGAGCACCTTCCTTCAATTCTCTATAAAAAAAATCATTAAAAGATTTGAATGCGCTTACATCTTTCTTAAACTGACTCATATCTATGTTTGCAGCATCAATAAAGGATTGAATTCTATTTATAGAAGACGAACTCTCCATCATTTTGCCATACAATTGTGTTATAAATTTTTGTTTGGCTATAGGTAAAATTAATTTTTCTCCAAATGAATTATTATATAAAAAGTTTATTAATCCCTCTGCTGGAGGATGCTCAATTTTTATCTTACCAGTAGCTCTATTTATGTATTTAATCTCCATTTTATGAATTTAATTTTTGATTAGTTGCCTTCTTTATTTAAGTAGTCGAATCCTTTTAGTTGCCTTCTTTATTTAAGTAGTCGAATCCTTGTTAGTTTTGATAGTTTATTTTAGTTACGCAATTTATGAATTTCCACTAAAATCATTTTTATAATTAAAAATAAAAAAGAACTTCTAAATAAAATTCTACTCTTTTTGAGCTACTCAGAATCATAATTAAGACCAATAAAAGCTAAACCTTTTCTTGTTGAGTTCGGTTTTTAGCCTATCACAAAATATAAAGTAAATTGACAGCTTCACTTCGTAAAATAATACATATAGATATGGATGCTTTTTTTGCTTCAGTAGAGCAAAGAGACAATCCCGAACTAAAAGGAAAACCTGTTGCTGTGGGTGGAGATGGCAAACGAGGTGTAGTAGCAGCAGCAAGTTATGAAGCACGTAAGTATGGAGTTTATTCTGCCATGTCTTCTAAAATTGCATTGCAAAAATGCCCTCACTTGATTTTTGTACGTCCTCGTTTTGAAGTATATAGAGAAGTTTCGTTACAGATTAGAGAAATTTTTTCAGAATATACAGATTTGATAGAACCTCTTTCTTTAGATGAAGCGTATTTAGATGTAACACAAAACAAAAAGCAATTTCCTTCTGCTACTTTGCTCGCTCGTCAAATTAAAGAAGAAATAAAAGCCAAAACTCAATTAACAGCTTCTGCTGGAATATCCTTCAATAAATTTTTAGCCAAAATAGCTTCTGATTTTAACAAACCAAATGGATTATTTACTATTGTTCCTGCTGATTCTTCAATGTTTATAGATGAACTTCCTATCAAAAAATTTCATGGCATTGGCAAAGTAACAGCCAAAAAAATGCACCAATTAGGTATTTATACAGGAAAAGATTTGAAAAAATGGCAAAAGAACGATTTACTCAAACACTTTGGTAAAGCAGGAGGGTTTTATTTTCATATTGCTCAAGGACAAGATTACCGTCCTGTAAATCCAAATCGTATTCGCAAATCTATTGGAGCAGAACGGACTTTTTCGGAAGATTTGTTTGAAGAAAATGAAATGATAGAAGCTCTCCAAAAAATTACACAAAAATTATCGCCACTACTTTTAGACAGAAATATACAAGGCAGAACACTTACTCTCAAAATAAAATATGCAGATTTTAAACAGATTACTCGTAGTCAGACCAGCCTTGAAGGATTACAGACTGAAGACGATTTAGCAAAAATTTATATACCATTACTTCGAAGTATTTTTCCATTAAAAATAGGTATTAGATTATTAGGTTTACAAGTTTCTAATCTAAGCAGCCAGCCAAATACAGAAACAAGTAACAAAATAGGTATGCAACTGACTTTGTCTTTTTGAGTATTTTTATTGAAACTTTAATTATATAATCCCAACACATAACTGTATTTCAAATTTTGTATAGCAAATGAAAATAAAGATTGATAAATTTATTTTGGCAATAATTAGTGTAATTGTAATTGCCTATTTTATACCTCAATGGGGAAGCAAAACAAGCCCTATACCTCTTGATATAATTGGAAGTATTGGTATTGCACTGATTTTTTTCTTTTATGGATTAAAATTAAGTCCTGAAAAACTAAAGAATGGCTTGAAAAATTGGAAACTACATATTGTAGTGCAACTTTCCACATTTTTTGTTTTTCCACTACTTGTACTGTTATTTTATCCATTTATAAATACAGAACAAGGTCAAACATTGTGGTTATCTTTATTCTTTTTAGCAGCATTACCATCCACTGTATCATCTTCAGTAGTAATGGTTTCAATGGCAAGAGGAAATATTCCAGCAGCTATATTTAATGCAAGTATTTCAGGACTGATAGGTATTGTCATTACGCCACTTTGGATGGGATTGTTTTTAACACAAGAAAATACCGATTTTAGTTTAGGAGTCATTTACATTAAACTTTTCACAGAGATACTTATTCCAGTTGTGATGGGATTTGTGTTACAAAAATTTCTAGGGAAATATGCGATAAAATATCAAAAACAGTTAGCTACCTTCGACAAATCTATTATTTTATTGATTATATATCGAAGTTTTTCAGAGTCGTTTGAAGACAATGTATTTAGTTCGTTACAAGTAAAAGACCTTTTAATTATTGCCTTAGCTGTAATTTTGCTATTTTATTTTATGTATTATTTGACTGGCTATCTTGCTAAAAAATTAAATTTTAATCAGGAAGATAGCATTACAGCACAATTTTGTGGAACTAAAAAATCATTAGTACACGGCACAATATTTTCTAAAATTTTATTTCCTGCCACTTACCCAGTAGGATTAATATTATTGCCACTCATGTTATTTCACGCCTTACAAATATTCATAATAAGCATAATAGCTTCAAAATTAGCAAGACGAATAGACAAATAACGTGAACTTAGGATTAAGTGAACTCAAGGAGGAGAATATTGTCTTTCTCCTTACTATGATTTTGTGGCATATTGTGAGAACTCAAAAATAAATTTATAAACTTCGAAGCGTTTTTTTCTTTGTATTTTTGTATATCTATTCTATCATTCTTTTAATCCTCGTTGACGGCTTCATTTGAACTTCAACGACAGTTTATTTTGCTATATTTCCAACCGTCAACAAGGCGTTGACCTCGTTGAGAATAAAAAACAAAAATTTATTCCTTTATGAGCGATTATCCACAACAAAGAAAAATCATTAACGATCCTGTTCATGGTTTTATTCGAATTCCTACAAAACTAATTCTGAAACTTATCAATCATCCTTATTTTCAACGTTTGAGAAGAATAAAGCAGTTAGGACTTACAGAATTTGTTTATCCAGGGGCATTGCATACTCGTTTTCATCATGCTTTGGGCGCAATGAATTTGATGCGAATGGCTTTGGATACATTGCGATTAAAGGAGCATAAAATTTCTCATAAAGAATACGAATCGGCTTTGATTGCTATTTTGCTGCACGATATTGGTCATGGTGCTTTTTCTCATGCGCTAGAATGTACGATTTTGAAAGATTGTCATCATGAAGAATTATCACTTTTGCTCATGGAAAAATTAGATGAAGAATTTAATGGACAACTCAAAACAGCAATAGAAATTTTTAAAGGAAATTATCATCGTCCATTTTTTCATCAGCTTGTTTCTGGACAGTTAGATGTAGATAGAATGGACTATTTGCAGCGAGATTGTTTTTTTACAGGCGTTTCGGAAGGAACAATTGGAGGAGAACGAATTATCAGAATGCTTAATCTGAGTGATGACAAATTAGTTGTAGAAGAAAAAGGTGTTTATAGCATCGAACATTTTTTGAATGCTCGTAGAATGATGTATTGGCAGGTTTATTTACACAAAACAACTGTTTCGACGGAACAAATGCTCATTCAAACCATTCGAAGAGCTAGATTTTTGGTGCAAAATGATACAAAATTATTTGCTACTCCTTCACTTTCTTTTTTCTTAGAAAATGAAATTACTTTAAATCAATTTAAAAATGATAAAAGCGTTTTAGATTATTTTGTTCAATTAGATGATTATGATATTTGGACAAGTATAAAAGTTTGGACAAAAAGTGAGGATAAAATTCTGTCTTCTCTTAGTAATATGTTAGTCAATCGTCGTCTTTTCAAAACGCATTTAACGACAGAAGAATTAGACCAAAATTTTAAACAAGAAATAAAAGAAAAGGTGAAAAAACAGTTTGGAATAAGCGATAAAGAATTGTCTTTTTTAGTCTGTGAAGGAAAGATTAGTAACTCAGCTTACGCACTGGGAACAGGCGAAGAAATTTGTATTTTGAAAAAAAATGGCGAAGTGATAGACATTACAAATGCTTCCGATATTCCTTATTTACAGTCACTTACACAAGCTGTTACTAAAAACTATTTTTGTTATCCTAAGATGAAATAAATTATTTTGTTTATTTTTGATAAAAAAATAAAAAACAAGAAAATGGATTTTATAAATACAAAAATAGAAATTAGTTTATCAGCTATATTAGTAAGTCTAGTAGTTACATTTATTTTAGTTCCTTTCTTCCGTAAAATAGGCGATTGGATGGTAAAAACTTTAAGTCATGTTTCTAAATCTTATAGAAATTTTCTTATAGTAGAAGCTGCTAAAAATATTTATCCTCAAAGTGATAATTTAATAGGTCATATCTTAGTTATTATTTTTTTATCTACTTCAATTAACTTAGTGATGACTGGTTCAGTAATGACATTATTAATGTCATCTATTTTAGAAAATAAAATTAGTTTTGTGGAGCAGAATATTGAAGAAAATCTTGACCATAATAGGAATATACAAAATAGGCTAAGTTATTTGATAAATGACTCTATTGAAAACACTTCATATTTATCAAAGGATTCTTTACTGGTATTAAACTATGAGTCATCTCAAAGAAAGAATCATTTAGATTCAATTTCTAAAAGTCTAATAATAGCCAAAGAAGATATAAGTCAGCACGAAGAGAAACAACTCAATATTTATAAATATACAATATATATCATATGTTTTTTTACTTTCATACTTATTGTTAAATATTCAACCCAAAGGTATATTCAAAAACTTAGAAGTGAGTTTATTAGGAGAACTGACAAGATTGCATTCAATATAACTCAAAAAAAGAGAAATACATTTATATATAAATGGCTTACAATGGAAAATAAGCAAGATTATGACAATCTAATAAACAATATTGAATTAGAAGAAGAGAAAATTTCCAATATGTAAACCCTAAAAAACACTCACACTCATTCCACCATCCATAGTAATATTTTGTCCTGTCAGATAGGAAGATTTATCCATTGCCAAAAATGCAATTACAGAAGCCATTTCTTCTGCATCAGCTATTCTTCCCAAGGGCGTTCTTAAAAGTATATTTTCTAATTTTTCTTTATTTTCAAATACTGCTTCTGTAAGTGGTGTTTTGGTGTACCAAGGCGAAACAGTATTTACACGAATGTTTTCTTTTGCCCACTCAACGGCAAAACTACGTGTTTGTTGATTGATTCCACCTTTTGACATTGCATACGGTAAACCACTATTTACATCCTGACTTCCTGCTACTGAACCCACATTGATAACAGATGCAGTTTGAGATTTTTGGAGTAATGGATATAAAATTCTTGAAACTTCAAAAGGAGCTATCAAATTGATTTCCAGTATTTTACGATATTCTTCTTCGCTATATTCTAAAGCTGATTTTCTGATATTTATTCCTGCATTATTTACCAAAATATCTAGTTTTTGAAAGTTTTTTTCTATCCAATCAGAAATAGTTTTTCGCTCTCTTTTGCTTGTAACATCTGCTTTTAGTCCTTTTACAAACGAGTTTGGAAACTCTTTTTTAAGTTCTTTTTCTAAATTTTGAATTTCATCTTCATTACGAGCCGAAAATAAAACATCTGCACCCAGTTCTAAAAACTCAATAACAGTTGCTTTTCCGATTCCTTTTGAGCCACCTGTAACAAAGGCTTTTTTATTTTTAAGATTCCAAGAGTTTTTCATTTTTAAATAATATTCAATTATAAAGGTAATTTGTATTTAACTAATAATTTATCACTAACAACTAATCGTTATTTCAAGAATCGCTCAACAATCTTAGATTCAGAGGCTTTTATCATTACATCTAATGCTTTTTCGGCACGACTAGCAAATGAATCGATTTGTTCCATCATTTCTTTAAACTCTTCTACTTCTTTATTTTTTTGTTCTAACAGTCCATTTGTTTCTAATTCTTTTTTATCTTTTTCTGAAAGTTCTATATTTTTCACATCTTCCAACATTTTCAAAATAGGCTCTAATTCTCGTTTTCTGCGTTCTCTCATTACTCGTCTTGTAATTTCCCACATATCTTTTTCAGCAGAAAAATATTCTTTTCGTTCTCCTATCTTGACTGTTTTTTCGATAAGTTGCCAGTCTATTAAGGCTCTCAAATTCATATTTGCGCTTCCTTGAGAAACTGATAAAGTATCTATAATTTCTTGTGCGCTAAGAGGCTCAGCAGAAACTAACAAGAGTGCATGAATCTGTGCCATTGTTCGGCTAATCCCCCAACTTGTTCCCAAAACACCCCAAGCTTGAATAAATTTTGCTTTTGCTTCGTCTAATTTCATTCTGTTATCAATTTATTATTTCTGTTCTTAGTGTAATTTTTATAGTCTAATTTATTATAAAAGTACAAAATTTCAACTCAAATTTCAATCTCATTTGAAAGTCTGTAAAAGTAGTAGACTAACGAAAAAATACGTATTTTAGTTATTGCTTTGGATTTTTAGTTTTTTATTCGTAATTGAATACTTTATCTTTGCTTTTATTTCCAAATTTCTACTAATAAATCTGTTTCTTCCTAGATGAAAATTTACCGTAAGGTTTCAGAGTTTCCCGAACTTCAACATACAATCCTGACAAGTGGAACGTTTGACGGCGTACATTTAGGACATCAAAAAATTATTCAGCGTGTTGTCGACCTCAAAAAACGCACTCCAAATGCTCAAACTGTGGTTCTGACCTATCACCCTCATCCTCGTTTGGTTCTTTTCCCAGACCAAAAAGACTTAAAGTTACTGACTTCATTAGAAGAAAAAATCATTTTGTTAGAAGATTTAGGAATTGACCATTTGTGTGTAATTCCGTTTACTAAAAAGTTTGCAGAAACTTCTTCTGAAAATTTCATCAAACGAATTATTCAAAAAAAGCTACAAACTCGTCAATTTGTGATTGGTTACGACCATCGTTTTGGGAAAAATAGAGAAGGAGGATTTGATTACTTGAAAGAAAATGAAGATAGATTTGGATTTAAAGTAGAAGAAATTCCAAGACAAGACATTGAAGACAATGCAATCAGTAGTACAAGAATTAGAAAAGCTCTTTTTGATGGAGATATACAAACAGCAAACGAACTTTTGGGCTATGAATTTTCAATTACTGGAAAAGTAGTAAAAGGAAAGCAAATTGGAAGAACAATCGGCTATCCAACAGCAAATCTAAAGCTGACCGACAAACACAAACTTATTCCAAAACAGGGAATTTATGCCGTCCGAATTTATCATAAATATGAATATTATGGTGGAATGCTAAGTATTGGTGTTCGTCCGACGATAGGAAAAAATCTTAAACAAACCATTGAAGTAAATATTTTTGATTTTGATAAAGATATTTATGATAAAGATTTGACTTTGCAGTTTGTGAAATATTTGCGTCCAGAAGAAAAATATAGTTCTTTAGATGAGCTAAAAGCACAACTTGCTAAGGATAAAGAGGAGAGTTTGGAGGTTTTGAAGGTTTAGGTGAAATTTAATTGTTTGCAACCATAACTACAAAAAAGGCATCTCACTAACAATCACTTAAACACATTCTCAAATGAAACTCAAAATCACTTTATTTCTAATTATTATCTTACTTTCCAATTGTAAGAGTTCAGGAAAAATAACATCTAATTCCTCTGTTGATTCAGTTCAAATCTCTATGGATAGACATGCAAGTTCTTTGATTGATGACCCCAAAATTAGTTCTGCATCAATTGGAATATGCAAAGATGGTAAAAAATATACAGGACATTATGGAGAGTTAGATAAAGGTAAAGCTAATAAACCTACAGATAAAACTATCTATGAAATTGCTTCAGTAAGCAAAACTTTTACTGGTATTTTGGTAGCAAATGCAGTTGTTGAAGAAAAAATAAACCTAGAAGATGATATAAGAAAATATTTAAAAGAAGACTTTCCAAATTTTGAGTACGATGGAAAACCTATAAAAATTAAACATCTACTAACACATACGAGTGGAATGTCAAAATTTTTACCTGAAAGTATAAATGCCCTATTCTCTGACTTTAATGAAAGTTTACCATTTAAAGTTTATGAGATTCAAAAAAATTATAGTAAAAATGACTTTTTCTTAGATTTACATAAAATTAAATTAGATACTATTCCTGGCTCAACATACGAATACTCTAATGTTGATACAGAACTTATGGCAAAAATACTAGAAAATGTTTATAATAAATCATTTAATGAAATAGTAAAAGAATATTTTAGCAGTAAAGCTAATATGAAAAATACACAAATTAATCTTTCAGATGAGCAAAAAGTTTATTTAGCTAATGGTTATGGAATGACAGGAAAACTTGTACCTCATGAAGTTGTCTTGTTTGGTGCTGATGGGGGAGTGAAAACAACAATGCCTGATTTGGTAAACTATATGGAACTCCAATTAGATACTTCTAATAGTATTGTTTTAGAAGCACATACTGTTCTTTATAAAAATGGAAATAGACAAATAGCTTATTATTTACCTATTCGAAATAGTGAAGAACACGCAACCTACTTTAGTATGCATGGAGGAGCTTTTGGAAGTCAAAATTGGTTATTTATTTTACCAAAATATGATTTAGGAATTTCTGTAATTACAAATCAAAGTGACCTTGAAACAGCAGATAAATTAATGAAAGTAGTTGAAGGATTGATTGAGGATTTGAAATAGTTTTAAAACATTTTTGATACAGCTATTTGTGATAAAAATCTGACATTGCAGTTTGTGAAATATTTGCGTCCAGAAGAAAAATATAGTTCTTTAGATGAGCTAAAAGCACAACTAGCTAGAGATAAAGAGGAGAGTTTGGAGGTTTTGAAGGTTTAAATATGTTGTTGGTGTAATTGTATCAAAAACGCCAACAACAATTAACAATTTATTTTTTAGCTCTTTTTTTAATTACTTTGTAATTACATATACCGTTTGTAACATATTGGATTTTGTGTTCTTTAAGGAGAATACTAATTATTCTTCTTGTAGTTTCTTCATCAAAACCAAGCTGCTCTCCAATATCGATTTCGTTATGATATCGATTATTTATTTTTAAGGCGTTGTAATATTTTTGTTTATCATTCATATTATTAAGTTTTAAGTTTTTGTGCAGCAATCATTATATGAGGACTAATAGACAATAAATTAGAGTCGTTTTGAGTAAGTTCTAGTAACTCTAATAACGTCTGCCTTTTTTTGGAATTTAACATATTAGCAAAATAATTTTTATCCAACCAAATAATACCCTCAACGGCATACATATTTAAACATATAAGTTCTTGATTTTCAAATTCTTCTTTTAACTGTTTTGGTGTGTGATAATATGCTTCTGCTAAAAGCCAAGGAAAATTATAAGGAGGGTTATGAATACCTTTTGTTATTTCTTCTTTGCACATTTCAAAAAAGGATTGTTTGTGAATTAATCCCTGTAAAAGCCCTACTAAAGTTGATGCTGTATAATTGATTGCAAATCCTAAAATAATACCATTCGGTTTTACTACTCTTTTTGCTTCTAAAATAGCTTTTTCTCGTTCTTCTTGATTTTGAAGATGGTAAAGAGGACCGTGTAATAACACTATATCAGCAAAATTAGTTGGAAAATCTAAACTTTGAGCTTTACCTAGATGAACAGAATATTTATTTTTCAATTTATTTGCTCTACTTATAGCTATTTTTACGTGCTTTCGAACAGGCTCTACCAAATGTACTATGTGTGTTTTTTGTGAAAGCCATTCAGCATATTTACCTGTTCCCCCTCCGATATCTAGTATTACAGATGACGATAAAGGAAGGTATTTCGTAATTAAAGTTTTTACTCGTTCAAATTCGAATACTCCCATTCCTTTTTCAAGTCTAGTTTCTTCAGATGCCTTTTCATAAAATAATTCTATATCTCTATTTATGAGTTGTTTGCTATTCATTTTTTTATATTTAACTTCTATTTTCGTCGAAAAATCAGACAAAACATAAAAGGAATTAATTTGTAAATTAATTTTTATAAAAATACAGACATGATTATCTAATTGCACTAATTTGTGGATTTGTAGTGCATTACTTATGTGGATTGAATAAGTATAGTTAGCCTTTTAAGACCTAGATAATATGTTAGATGTAGTTGAACAGACTGCAAAGATAGAAATTAATTTGTGATTTATTTTGCTTGCAATGTTATTTTTTTTTGAAACTAAAATCACTTCCTCAAAATGTGCAAATACTACATAGTTGCATTGGCTTTATGTTCTCTATTGTGGTCTCTGTCGTCTTTGAAACGTTGGTATTCTATATAAATAAAAAACTTTGAAAAGTTTAATAACTCAAAATCTTAAATTCTACTCTACGATTCAGTTTTTTACTTTCTTCATCTCGTTTTCTTGTAATTGGATTTGTACTTCCATACGGACGAGTTTCGATGCGTTTTTTATCAATTTTTTTATTAACTAAATAATCTTGAATGGCTTTTACTCGCAGTGCAGAAAGTTTCATATTCATAGTTGGTATTCCTTCAAGGTCTGTATGTCCTTCTACTTCAATAGTTATGGTAGGGTTTTCTAGCATAAATAAAACTAATCGGTCAAGTTCGGGATAAGACTCTGTCAATAATTTATTTGTACCTTGTCTAAAAAAGACATTATTCAAACGAATTTTTTGTCCTACTTCAATAGGAGTAAGATACAAATCTCTTTTTATTTCTTTATATACTTCATTTCCTGTGGCATCAATATTTTCACTTACCGAAACAAAACCTCTTGATTTTGCCAAGAAACCATAATTTGAATTTGGAGGAAGAGCAATTTTATAATTTCCTGTTTGTGGGTCTGCTTGAGCTGTTCCTGCATTTTCTCCTGATGGCAACATCTCATAAAAAATCTCTGCACCAATTGGTTCTTTCGTTTTGGAATTATAAACTGTTCCCGAAATAAGCAAAATAGGATCTGGACGAACTTCTACATGAAGTTTTGCACGATAAATATCCAATTCAGAAGCAGTAGTTTTGTTTGAATGTTTTGAAGATGCAAAATAGGCATATTCTCCACTGGCATCAATGGAATAACCTGCATCCCAACCTGCTGAATTTAAGACATTTCCTAAGTTTAATGGCTCACTCCAATTTGTCCACGTATCATCTAATCTTCTACTTACATACATATCAAAACTTCCATAACCACTTCTGCCATCTGAAGCAAAATAAAGTGTTTTGTTATCTGATGAAAGTGTAGGAGTAATTTCAGAAGCTGCCGAATTGAGCATAGAACCCATATTTTTTGGAACAGACCACGAATTATCTTTTTGTAGAAAGCTAACATACAAATCTCTTGAGCCAAAAGTGTCTTCTCTACGTATTGCCATAATCAAAACTTTTCGGTTTGGCGAAAGACAAATCTCTGCGTATTTATCAGTATTATAAAAATCTTTTATTTTTAAAGGCTCAGGATATGACCACGAACCATCAATCGTTTTATAAGAAATTGATGCGCCTTGTTCCATTTTTCCAGAAGGCAAATAAGCATTGGCAAGCAAAATAACATTTCCATCAGGTGTTACCGAGCAAACATAATTATGCTGATTGTTATTGACAGGTTCACTTAATCGCTGTGCTTCACTCCACACCGTATCTGAAATATGACGAGAAAACCAAACATCATCATTTTCTTTTCCTGCTGAGATAGAAGGTGTATTTTGTGGATGATCTTTTCTATCAAAAAAAAGTGTTTTTCCATCAGGAGAAATAATAGGCAAAATTTCACTATATGGAGAGTTTACAGTTCTTGGAAGACGTTCTGTTTCGTTAAAAGGAATATCTTTTGTAATATTTATTTCTGCTTTTATAGGAATATCACTTTCAGAAATTCCAATCGCATCAATATTATTCCAACCTCCAACATCAATTGTATTGAGTTTAATTTTTACAGATTTTACTTTGTAAGTAGTCTTTTGTTTTAGATAAATGTTGAGTAACTGTCCTTGTATAGGAGCTGGCTGAGTTCGCTGATTTTTATAAACTAAATGTCCTTTATCTTGCAAATCATAAAGAATAATTGCTGAAATTGCACCTGCACCAAAACTCTCGGCAATGGCAATTTGCTTTACAAAAATAGCTTTTTCAAAACCTACTTTTATCCATTCATCCTGACGAGCTTCTGGACGAGCTGGTGACCAAGCACACGGACTTTGCCAAATAGCAGGAAGAACATTAGGCTTGCCCAAAATTTGTTTTGCTGTGTTTTGAGTAGGATTATTTTCATCGAAATATTCAGAAGAAAAATCAATTACTTCGCTTGCCCAAAGAACATTTGTATTCGTTTGTGCCTTTGATAGAGAAGGTAAAAAAAAGATTCCAAAAAAAAAGATAAACAAAGAAAAGCTGACTTTTCTTGAATAAGAAAAAAAATCAGCTAAAAAAATATCTAAAAAGTAAAGTGTTGATTGCATAGCACAAATATAGGCAAAGAATAGAGATAGAGAATAGAAATAAAAAGGTTAAAAATTATTTCCTTTTTTCTATTTTGATTAATCCCAATCTTGAGCCACAAATTTCATTCTTTTTCCGTCTTCCGAAGAAAGAGTTAAAAATTGACCTTCTAATTGGTAAGTTGTCATGTTAGAAATATTTTTTCCAAAGCTGGCTTCTAACTCCATATTTTCCTGACATGCCATTTTGGTCATTCCTGCTTGTGAAAAAGTTATATTGTTCTTATTTTCATTTTGTGCACTTGTAGAGACTGTGAAAAAAATACTATTACAACCCATAAAGGCATTTCCTTGGGCAATTCTTTTACCATCCAAGTCAGTCGTGATTTCTTTTAGTTTTGTAAGGTCTACTTTAGCTTTAGCTTTTATAAAGTCTTCTTTTGAAAAATTATTTCCATCATTTAGATTCATATCTGTCATCATCCAAACTCTAGCTAATTTTTGGTTGTCAGTAAGATTTGATGTTTTCTTATTGCTTTTACAGCTTGAAAATAAAATAGAAGTTGAAAAAATTAGGATAACAGATAAAAAAATTGATTTGATAAACATTGTTTGATTTAGTTTTAATGAAAAATAGTACTATTACTCATAAACTGATTTTTTCTACAGAATGTTTTTTACAAAAAAATAATCCCTACTATTTATGAAATAGTAAGGATTATTCTATATAAGATGCTTTCATAACAAATGAACAAATTTTAATAAAAATACAATAAATAAAACTGACTTTGTTCGCTGTTTTTTTGTCCTAAATTGATTCTAACTCAAACTATCAATACATAAATAACTATTAGTCAAATAAAATTGATTTGGTAGGTTAGACAGGATAAAATACAACTAGATAAATTTCATTTTATCTGACAAGTAAGCGAGAATGACGAATTATCGTGAAATAGATTTTGTAAAGGATACGAAAACAAATTTTACTTGTTTACTATATTAAATCAATGATACATTATCTGATTTCCTGTGTGCTTACTTTATTAGTTGAGACCTGAATTTAGAGCAAGAGAAATACATCTCAAGTTGAAATTAACAAATAAGTTGAGCAAATTTTCGGGGCTCTAAAGGTGAAACATAAGTAAAGATACAAATGAAGTTATTACTATCAATAAATTGAGTAAATAATAACAGATTGAAATGTTTTTTGAAAATAAACTGTCTATCTTTTTTTTAATGTATGCTAAAACAAGAATCACAAATTACTAGACTTCAAAATTAAAACTAATGTGGTCGCTTTGATATGAAAGGTTAAAAGCAAAGTATTTGGCTTTCATTACTCTCCAAAGGAAATAATTGCATACTATAATATGCTGCATTATTATTTTGAACGTTTCATAAGAGTTTTGTTATCGTTTTATATGTTTTCTTATTCATATAAAATTAGAAACAGAAAATTATTTTTAAAAGATTCTTAAAAGAATTTATGAAGAGTTATTTAAGCTATTCATAACTATATATACTTAGATTTTACCTAAGTCTTTTTACTACTAATTTTCTAACAAAACATCAAGTTATTCTATTTTTGCACAGATAAACTTTTTCTAAAAAACAAATCTGAATATTTTTTATACCATATAATTTTAATTGAAATTAAAAATACGAATAAAAATGAAGTAGGTTTTCTAAAACTAAAAAATCCCGATTGAATGATTTATATTAGAAAGAACTACATAAACTGAGAGTTACAATAATTTACTTTATATGTGTAGCAAAATTGTTTTGTACTATTACCTTTTCAAACAAATTTGAAGGTCTCAAAAGTAATACTACTTTAATTTAGATGAGATGAAACTTATCAACAATTTAGTAAGAGTTTCTAAAATAGATTAACGATTTTAATATATTTATTAGAAACAAATCTTAAAAGTAAATGATTTGATATTCTTTAAAAATCACCGTTTGTGTTTTTTAATTCTGTAACTTGATACAATATAGAAATTAAATTTTGATAATGCAAGTTTTTATGAAGTTTTTTTAAAATATTTATTAAGACTTTCCCTTTTCCTCTTCTTTAGCTTCTTCTTGTTTCATTTCTGCTTCTCTGATGAGTTTCTTTTTTTCAGTAACAAAATGTTCTACCTGCTTTTTCAAAACAGGAAGAGGAATATGTCCATTTTTTAATAAAATTTCATGAAACTCTTTAAGGTTAAAATTTTCTTCTAAGGCATCTTCTGTATACTCTCTTAAGTTATTGAAGTATATTTTCCCTATTTTATAAATGGTAGCTTGTGCAGGGCGAACTACTATTTTATCAACTTCATCTCTCATGTCTTCTCTAGGAAGTCCTGTATTTGCTACCAAAAAATCAATCGCTTCTTCTCTAGTCCATTGCTTTAGATGGATTCCCGTATCCACTACCAAAAGCGAAGTAATAAAAAGTTCATTCTGAATTTTTCCAATCTTGACATATAAGTCATCGTAGTAATTAATAGAATTCCTATTCTGTTCGGTCAGTAAATCAGCAAAATATCCCTCCCATCCTTCATAATAGACATCAAACTGCAAAACTTTTCTAAAAGTAGGTATGTCTGTAAGTTGTTGTTCGTACCAAGATTGTATATAACGTCCTCCTGCTTTTTCATATACCCAAACTGGAATCTTATTTTGAGGAATAGTTTCAGCATTTTTTAGATTAATATATAAGGCTGGGCGTGTTTTATCGTGTCCTCCATGAAACTCCAATAAAGGCGCACTATTTTCTAAAGGTAAAGGCACACGTACTAATTTAAGTGGGTCTTTGGGTTGATGCAAGAAGAAATTATCAAAAGCCTCAAAAGCAGAATCTGAGTAGTGCTGATAAGTGGCTAAATAATTTTTATCATTATTACCAATATTGAAATCAGTAGGCAAACGATTATTTATTTTAGCTAAATTTTTTGAAATAGAATCTTTTTGTGGGAAATTTAAGGAATCAAAAATACCTGTTAGTTCTTCTTTTAAATCACTAATTTCTCCTAATCCTCTAAAATGGTATTCTTCTGCCGACTCTTCTTGTGAAATATGAGCATGAACCATCAGCATTGTATTATAATACATGATTGCTGTTGCGCTATCATAGCCCAATTTCCAAACTCCAGCATCATTATTTGATAATTCAATTTCTTCTTCTAAATAATTTAATAGTTTTTGATAAGCAGGAAAAACATCATCTTCTATTATTTCTTTTGCTTCTACTTGTAGTTCATGTTTTGCAAGGGGCAAAATTCGGTCTGAATACTCTACTTTACGAGAAAAATCTCTATACAATACATTATATTCTACATTTCTAGCAATAAAATCTTTTGTTTCTTCGATTACACGCTCTAATATAAAGCGAGGAGGAATTACATTTGATTCTTTTCTTGATTGTAAAAGCTGAATAAGTTGGTCAAATTTATCATCAAATTTTGATAAACGTTCTAAATAGTCTTCTGCATCTCCAAGCGTTTCAATTTGATGTACCTCCATCATAAAACGAGGTAGCTCCACTTGAATGCCTGTAATATGATTTACAGGATATTCGTACTGACGGAAAGCATTTCTATAAATTTCTAATTCTAAATACCAGTCTAATATTTCAGTGGATAATAGTTCTTCTTCGTTTTGTTGGGAACGTTTGTAAGTTCTGAGCATTTCAAAATTGCGAACAATACTTTCTTCATAACGCCTATCACGTTCCTCATCAGAAATATCTGTCAAGAGGCTATTGTAATAAGTTATTCCATAATTGTCTAAAAGATGCAGACGACTCATAAGCTCTGGGTCATCTTGTCCATATTCTATAAACATGCGCTCATAAAATAGCTCAACACTAAAAGGTTTAAACCAAATTAGGTTACAGACCCAAATACTAAAAATAATAAATGAAAAAACAAACAGACGTAAAATAACTTTTCCTATTTTTAGTTGTTCTAGGTAAGAAATTGTTTTATGACTTACATGAATCCATAACCTTCGCCACGCAAATTTAGTATGAACCACATCACCTCTACTCGCCATATTGAGCGTAGTATTTCTGCTGGGAATATTATGTTGAATATCTTCTTTGATCTCGACCATACATTATGGGATTTTGAGCAAAATTCTAAACAAACTTTATTTAGTTTGTATCAAAAGTATGAATTATCTGATAAAATTATTAATAATGAAAAAATAAGTTTTGACGATTTTTTGAAAGCCTTCCAAACTACGACTAAATTTCTTTGGAAACAACATCATGAAGGCTTGGTAGACAAAGTAAAGATAAGACAACGTCGTTTTACACATATCTTTGAAGAGCTACATAAAATGAAAAAGAAAGAAGAACTATTTGATAGGAATCTATACACTAATCTTTTGGAAGAATTAGAAAACGAATATCAATATAATTGCCCTCGTCAGACCAATCTTTTACCTTTTGTTTTAGAAATGCTTACTTATTTGCAATCTAAAGGTTATCAACTTCATATCCTTACCAATGGTTTTGAGGAAAGCCAAAAACTAAAATTAGAACATTCAGGTATTTTGCATTTTTTTAAGAATATTGTTACATCAGATTGTACAGGATTTACCAAACCTAATCCTATTATTTTCAATCATGCACTCGCTATCTCTAACGCTACACCTCAAAACTCTATTATGATTGGAGATAGTTTTGACGCTGATATTTTGGGCGCACGCTCTTTAGGAATGAAAACTATTTTTTATAATCCATTAAAAAAAACACCTCAACATTCTGTCGCTAGTTATGATATTGCTTGTTGGAGAGAAATTGAAGGTATTTTGTAAAAGGATAAGGCAAGAGTTTTTTAATTATCATTCTCCCTCTATTCTAAAGTGACAACCCATAACTTATAATTTCAAATGAAAAAAATAAGTATTTTAATAGCTCTACGAAATGAAGAAAGAATAATTTTGTCTTGTTTAGAGAATTTAAAAAGGGCTATAAACGAGTTTTACCAAGGTGAAAAGAATAAAAATAATTTTGAAATAGAAATTCTACTTGGAGATGATAATTCTGATGATAAAAGCGCAGAAATTATAAATGAATTTATTAAGAAAAATCAGAATACAAATTATACCTATTTCAAAATTGATAAAGTATTAAATAAAATAAATCAAAATAATCTGAAAGGCAAAGTAAATGTTATTCATCAATTAATTAATCAATCAGAAGGAGAAACGCTTATTTTGCTTGATGCTGATATTCTTGTAAACCAAAATTGGCTGCAAGAATTAATAAAAAAATACTATCAAAAAGAGAGTATAAAAATGGTAATGGGAACGACAATTCCCAAGATTAATCAAGAATCATTTTTTACTAATTTTCAAACAATAGATTGGATTTTCGGACAGGGAGTTTTAGCTATTTTCTCAAAGTTAGGTTTTCCACAAACAGCAATGGGAAATAATCTTGCATTTGATAAAAAAATCTATCAAGAACTAGGAGGCTACGAAAACATTCAATTTTCAGTAACCGAAGATGTAGCTCTTTTTAAAGCCTTTCAAAATTATATAAATGGTTGTTGGTGGAGACAACAGCAAAAAAAACAAAATTGTCAGACACTTCAGAGTGTCAGACAAGTAAGCAATCCACAAAAAAATAAAAATCAATTTTTCCTTCAACTTTTCAATTCAAAATCTCTAGCTTTTACAGAAGCCGAACTCACTCTAAAAGATTGGATTTTGCAGCATCATCGTTGGTTTTGTGGTGCATGGCAGTTTTCTAATTTTATCAAAAAAGGACTTTTAATTACTTATTTGTTTCGAATTATTTTTTTTATAGGGATAGTAGTAGGAATATTTTTGGGTGGGAATAGTTATTTGATTCTAGCTGTTTTTACTATTTTGGGGATTAATTATTTATTAATTCTTTCATTTTTGGTAAAATTAAAGCTCAAAATTTCTTTGTCTATTTTTTTGCAAGTTTTTCTTTTTTGTCTACTAGAACAATTTTTATATCTCTTAGTAGGAATTCATTTTTTGAAAACTAAAAAAGTAAAATGGAAAGGGAGAGAGTTTTAGGATAAAATTGCTTATAACAAATCACATAATTTGCTTTTTTGCCAAAAAAAATAGCAAAAGATGTCATTTTGATAAATGAAAGTTAGGATTTTTAGTAAAAAAAACGGATTTTTAGTATTAACTTTAGTTTAGCTGTATCCTAGCTCAATTCTATCCAACTTACACATTCAACTCTTTCAATAAATTGGCTACAAATTCTACTTCAAAAAGAAACAATAGAAAATCTGTAAAATCATTAGACCCTTACAAAATGACTGAAATACTCAAACAAGGTGTTTTGGAAGGACTCATTCGTTTCGATGGAACAGGAACAGACCGTTATGTTTTTTATCCTCATCAATCTATGCGCTTACGTTGGGAACCTGAAGAAGAAGTCAGAGCATGGGCATATATAAAATTGGTGACTGAAAAAAAATACTCTCCTAGTAGAATAGCTTTTGAACGCAAAGTAAAGATGGGTTCTAGCTATAGATTTGTGGATATTGTGATTTTTTCAGATAATCAGCATCAAAACGATGAGGTAATTATAGAATGCAAACGTGCAGATGTAGGAAAAAGAGCATTTTTAGAAGCTGTTGAGCAAGGCAAGTCTTATGATAATCAACTCTATGGAAAATATGTTTGGGTTACTTCTCAAAAATTAAATGCGTATTATAAAACCAAACCTGAAAAAAATGGAAGGCAATATATAGAAATCGATAATTTGCCTTCTTTTTCTACTTCTTCAAAGTTTACTGGAGCATTTAACGAAACTTTTTGGACAATAAAACACTCATTAAAAGCATTTTATAAAAACTATATTCTTCCTCAAACCAAAAAACCTTGGCTTTCTGATTTTTTGCTTTTCACCTTTGTATTTGTTTTTATTGGCTTTATGTTAAGTTGGTTTAATGCAAAAGTGCTGACCGCACAAATTGACAATCATACTCGTTGGCTTGTAAAAGAACATATTCATTATGGTCATTTGTATTGGTTTGTGCCTATTCTGACTACTTTAGTGATAATGTGGGGATTCAAACGCAAACTTTTCCCCAAACTGACAGAAAAAAGAACAGCAAGAAATCGTAAGAAAAAAGGTAAAAGTCTACCTTTTGTCTTCCATAATAAAGTTATTTTTGCTACACTTATTGTTGTTATCCCTTCGCTTGTTTTGAGTGAATTTTTATTTGGAACAGATGAATTGTGTCGCACCTGTTGTTCTGAATACTGGTATTGTTGGTGGAGTAGAAAACATTATTATAAAGTAGAAGAGTCATGGCGACTGATGAATTATTTTGTACCTTTTGTGATTGGTGTTCCTCTTCAAGCATTTATGATGGTGATTTTGAACTGGGTTTTTGAGGCTTTTTCTAGGGTAAGATAAGGTTTCATAAATCCTCAACAACGGTTCAGACCTTGTTGACAGTTGAGCAAAAACGAATTTTTTGAATTAATTAAACTTTGAAATAATGAAAAAAAAATATTTTTTATATCTATTTATTTTTGTGATTTTCTTGTCATCTTGTGAAGACACTAATTCTGAAAAAGAAACTACTACCTTTGAACAAGAAAAAGAACTTCAAGATGTTGCTTATGGAGACGACGCACAGCAAAAATACGATATTTATTTGCCCAAACAACGTAGTTCTGCTAAAACCAAAGTAGTTGTTTTAGTACACGGAGGAGCTTGGGTAGAAGGAGATAAGGCTGATATGAATGGAATTTATGATTATCTAAAAACTTTTGCACCTGAATATGCAGTCGTAAATATCAATTATAGACTAGCCAATTTCACTAGAGAACCTTTTCCTATGCAAATTGAGGATATAAAAAGTATAATTGAGGATTTAAAAAATAAAAGTCAAGAATACGGAATTTTGAATCAATATGCCTTTGTGGGAGTAAGTGCAGGAGCGCATTTATCCATGTTGTACAGTTATAAGTATGATAAAGAAAATCAAGTAAAGGTAGTTTGTGATGTAGTAGGGCCTACTGATTTTCTACATTCTTCCTACACGAATAGCCCAAATCCAGAAACTCAACAAATTGCTTTAGCAATACAACTTTTGACAGGAAAAACAGTTGAAAATGATGCTACTTATTTTGAAAATATTAGTCCAAAGTATGCTATTAATTCTCAATCTCCTCCTACTATTATGTTCTATGGTGGTGTAGATACATTAGTTCCTTTTCAACAAGGCGAAGTGTTAAAAGAAACTCTAAGTCAGTTTAATGTTACAAACGAATATTATATTTATCCAGAAGAGGGACATGGATTTAATGAAGCTAATATTTTAGATGCACTTGAAAAATCTACAGCCTTTATTCGTATTCATTTGAAATAAATATTATCTATAAAATGAACATACAAAGTCAAAAAAAAATATTATTTGTAGAAGACGATGCTACATTAGGTTTTGTAGTAAAAGACCACTTGAGTTTAGAAGGCTACCAAATTGAATGGATAAAAGATGGACAAACAGCCTTTGAAATTTTTGTAGAAAATAATTTTGACTTATGTATTTTTGATGTTATGCTTCCAAAACTAGATGGTTTTGAGTTAGCCAAAAAAGTAAGAGCAAAAAATAAAGACATTCCTATTCTTTTTCTGACTGCCAAATCTCTTCAAGAAGACCGTCTGCATGCACTCCGAATTGGTGCTGATGATTACCTTACAAAGCCTTTTAGCATAGAAGAGTTAGTTTTGAAAATAGAAATATTTTTAAGGCGTTCAGTTGGCTCTCAAGCTAATTCTGCTCAAAATTTTATTTCAGAAAATACTACTATAGAATTAGGAAGTTATCTTTTTGATGTGAAAAATTTGTCTTTACTTTCTCCTTCTCAAAAAAAATATACACTTACTTCAAGAGAAAGCGAATTATTAAATCTGTTTTGTCAGAATAAAGAACAAGTTTTGAGAAGAGAATTTATTCTAAACAAACTTTGGGGTGATGATGATTATTTTTTGGGAAGGAGTTTGGATGTTTTTATTTCAAGACTTCGCAAATATTTGAAAGAAGATGATACTATCCAAATAGAGAATATTCCTCGTGTTGGCTTCAAAATAACTCAGCGTAACTGATTGATATTGTGATTGTTTGATTCTTTTTTTAGTAAATTAGTGTTTTTTATGATAAAATTACTCTAAAAATAAAATTTATGATTATTTTTAGCAAAAACATAAATTAAAACACTTAACTACTTATGAGAAACAAGAAATACTTACTTGAATTTTTAATAATTATTTTACTGCCTTGCTTTTTCAATTCAAATATATATGCACAATCAAATACTTGTGCAGGAGCTCCATTGCTTGATGTTTTGCCAAATTGTGCTAATCCTTCGTATTCAATAACTTTTCCAGCATTTACTCCTAGTGGAGAAACTATAAGTTGTGGAGGATTAGATGCAACTAACACAGTGAGAGATGGTTGGTTTTCTTTTCAAGGAAATGGAAATGATGTTACAATTGAAGCAACAACTAATAGAAATTTAGTCTTAGCAGTTTATTCAGGAGCTTGTGGGGCTTTAGTAGAAGAAAATTGTACAAATGCAGGAGGAGGAAATAATCAAACAGAAATATTAACTGTTCCTACCATAAATGGAGATATTTATTTTGTCCGACTCACACGTAGAGGAAATAATCTTGCAGCTACAAATTCAATGGATGGAAATATTTGTCTGTCATCTCCTCCAGCCAACGATGAATGTACAGGAGCTTTTGATTTAAATGTAGGACAGTTTGAATGTACTTTTGGAGAAATAACAAATACAGGAGGTACATATAGTAATACTTTTGGTGGTGACCCTTCATGTACTGCAGCAGGTGCTCAAGATGTTTGGTACAAATTTGTAGCTCCTGCTGGAGGGCAGGTTGTTATTGATACACAAGCAGGCTCTATTACAGACGCTGTAATGGAACTTTATCACGCTCCTGATGGAACTTGTGGCTCACTTGCCTCAGTAGAATGTGATGATGATGGGGGAGCTGGAACAATGCCAAGGATATTAGAATATAATTTAACAGGAGGAGATACATATTATTTACGTGTGTGGGAGTTTGGAGGAGGAGAAGGAACATTGGACATTTGTGTTCAAAATCAATATTCAGACTGTGATGTAAGTTTGCCTTTATGTAGTAGTTCCTCATTTAATACAAATAGTTTTGGCGAAGGTAATACAGATACTAATGTAGGGAATTGTTTCACAGGAAGTGATAATACAGAAAGACAATCTGTATGGGTAAATTTTGAGATACAAACTTCTGGTGATTTGCAATTTATTATTTCTCCACAAGTAGATTCGGATGATTATGATTTTATTTTATATAGAGATGAAGGTTCTTTTTGTACGAATATCAATGCAAATGGTACAGTAATATCTTGTAACTATTCAGATGATGTAAGCCCTGGAGATACAGGAGCAAATGGAGGTAGTTCTAATTCACAAAATGCAGGAGGAACAAATATTAATGCAGATATTCCTGTATTAGCAGGAGAACGTTATTTTCTATTAATCAATAACTTTGAAAATTCTAGTTCAGGATTTGATCTTGATTTTACAGGAACAGCAGGACTAGATTGTGTTGTCTTGCCTTTAGAACTTACCGAATTTAGAGGAGAAAAAGTAAAAGATCAAAATCTATTGCATTGGGCAACAGCTAGAGAATTCAATACCTCTCATTTTGAAATTGAAAGAAGTAATGATGCAATGGATTTTATAAACATTGGAGAGCTAAAATGTGGAAATAAAAAAAATGAAAATCAAATTTATCAGTATTGGGATAAAGAACCACAAATAGGAATCAATTATTATAGACTAAAGCAAGTAGATTTGGATGGCACTTTTACCTATACCAAAACCATTAATGTTGATAATCAAGGAATAATTACAAATTTTGAGATTCATAAAATATATCCAAACCCTGCTCAAAATGCAATTAATCTTGTTTTTGCAGTTCCTGCTTCTAATTCAGAACTTCAAATAGAAATTTTTGATAACAATGGAAAGTCTGTTGTTGCAACTACTGAAAATTATCAAAAGGGAATTCAGAGTTTTAATCAAAATCTATCTTCTTTTGTAAAAGGGTTATATATTGTGAGAATTTCAAATCTTAAAACAGGGCAAGTTTTGACAGAGAAATTCGTTAAAAAGTAATTTTTTTGAAGCTACTAAAAAGTGTAATTTGTTCAGGCATAGTGCAATACCTATTACTAGCTCTACGTTATTTTATATCATGAGGTCGCTTAATTATTAGAAAAAATATGAAAAATAGAAACTACTTATTTTATTACTTAGCAATTACTTTACTGTTTTGCTTTTTCACTACAAATACAAATGCACAGTCTAATACTTGTGCTACTGCTACTTCCATTTCCCCTTCAACTACTTGTGTAGCTATTCCATTTTCTGTTCCTGGAAGTTTCACAAGGGATAATACTGTTGCCAACACATCATGTGTCACTAATGGTAATATTAGAGAAGACGGTTGGGTCTCTTTTGTAGCAAATTCTACTTCGACAACTGTAGCAGCAGCTAGTGCTAGAGACGTTGCCATAGCTGTTTATCAAGGTGGTTGTGGAGGTACACAGATAGCAGGTGCTTGTGCAGATGCTTTCGGTAATGGAGGAACAGAGTCAATGGTGATAACTACTGTAGTAGGAGTAACTTATTTGATAAGAATAATACGTTTTAATGATGGTAGTAGTGGAAATATGACTGGGAATATGTGTGTTTTTGGAGATCCACCACCACCACCACCAGCCAATGACGAATGTACAGGAGCATTTGATTTACCTGTGGGGCAATTTGAGTGTACATTTTCTTCAATCACCAATGTAAATGCTACTTATAGTGGTTTGCCAAATCCTACTTGTGGAGGAGGAACGGGTTCTCAAGATGTGTGGTATAAATTTATTGCTCCTGCTGGAGGTCAAGCTGTTATAAATACACAAGCTGGCTCTATTACAGATAGTGGAATGGAATTGTATCGTTCAACAGATGGAACTTGTGGTACACTTACTTTTGTCGCTTGTGATGACAATAGTGGAACAGGAAATATGTCTCAAATATTAGAATATGGATTAGTAGGTGGAAATACCTATTATTTGAGAGTTTGGAGAAAAAATGGTGGAGAAGGAACAATGAATATTTGTGTTCAAAACCAATATTCAGATTGTGATGTCAGTTTTCCTTTATGTAGCAGTTCTTCTTTTAATACAAATAGTTTTGGTCCTGGTGCAGTAGATAGCAATATTGGAAATTGTTTTACAGGAGGGGTTGACGAAACAGAATTACAATCTATTTGGCTAAATTTTGAGATTCAAACTACTGGAACTCTAGGATTAATAATAGATTCTCAAAATCCAGGAGGAGATGACTATGATTTTAATCTTTTTCGTGCTAATACGTGTGCAGATGTAGTTGGAGGAAATAGTGTGTCTTGTAATGCTAGTTCTAGTACTGGAGCAGGAGGAACAACAGGTATAAGTACAGCAAACGGAGGAACAAATAACTCTCAACCACCTGGTCCAGGAAATCCTTTTAACAGTGATTTGAATGTAATTGCTGGAGAAAGATATTATATTGTAATTAATAACTTTAGTGCCACAGGTATTGGTTTTGACATTGGTTTTTCAGGAACAGCAGGCTTAGATTGTGTTGTCTTACCTTTAGAACTAACCGAATTTGGAGGCGAAAAAGTAAAAGAACAAAACTTATTGCATTGGGCAACAGCTAGAGAGTTTAATACTTCTCATTTTGAAATAGAAAGAAGTAGTGATGCAATGGATTTTATCAAAATTGGAGAATTGAAGTCTGGAAATAAAAAAATGGAAAATCAACTCTATCAGTATTGGGATGCTGAACCACAGATAGGAATAAACTATTATAGATTGAAACAAGTAGATTTGGATGGAACATTTACTTATACCAAAACAATAGCCATTGATAATCAAGGTATAATTACAAGTTTTGAGATTCAAAAGATGTATCCAAATCCTGCTCAAAACTCAATTAATTTTGTTTTTGCAGTTCCTTCTTCTAATTCAGAACTTCAAATAGAAATTTTTGATAGCAATGGAAAGTCTGTTGCTGCAACTACTGAAAGTTATCAAAAAGGAATTCAGAATTTTAATCAAAACCTATCTAACTTTTCGAAAGGATTATATATCTTGAGAGTTTCTAATGTACAGACAGGAGAGGTTTTGACAAAGAAATTTATTAAAAAATAATTTCTAATACTTTAATTCATAATTACTCCTATGGAATGAGAAATAAATAAACTACACAACTTTTTAATTAAAAGTTTAGTTAGTTGTTTGTATTCATTTACCATTAATAATTTACCATTTCTATGCAACCTTTTCATTTAGCTATTCCTGTCATTGATTTAGAAAAATGCCGTCAATTTTATAGAGATGTCTTGGGATGTTCGGAAGGACGAAGTGATACACATTGGGTAGACTTTAATTTTTTTGGTCATCAGCTTGTTATTCATCAAAAACCACAAAGTGAATTTGTAGCAGAAAAAACAGCTTCGAATCCTGTGGATGGACATGATGTTCCTGTTCCTCATTTTGGAGTGGTCTTGGAGTGGGATACTTGGGAAGAACTTTCTGCAAAATTAAAATCTCAAAATATAAAGTTTGTTATTGAACCTTATTTGCGTTTTGAAGGAAAAGTAGGCGAACAAGCAACTATGTTTTTTTTAGATCCAGAAAATAATGCTTTAGAGTTTAAAGCCTTTAAAAATATAGACCAACTCTTTGCAAAGTAATAGGTGAGAGTCTTAACAGTCTGTTCGAAAACAAAAAGCCATATTCTTAAAATAGAATGTGGCTTTTTGAACTAACGATAATCTTTTTATTTTCAGTGTGTTATATTTCTAGCAAGCTGAATATTCAATATGGGGTAGTTTGTTTTCATTACCTACACAAATTACTAATTTTGTGTCTTGTTCTACCTTATTTTTAAAGCTACATTGACACGCCAAACGCTCATTTTCTTTTAGCTTTTCTAATGCAAAAAAGTTCTTTTCTACACTACCTTTTGGTGTAAGATTTTCGCCACCTTCTTTAATAATCATTTTGCAAGTTGTGCATTTTCCTTTTCCTCCACAAGAGTGCAGCCAGTCTATTTGCTCATCTAAAATGTTTTGTAACAAACTTTTTTTTGTGTCTGCCGAAAATTCTACGGCGTTCATGTTCTGAATTGTAATTTTTGGCATTGTTGGCAATATTTTGGAAATTAAGAAACTAAATTTAAAAACAGAATAAGAAAAAAATGTTTTGTATACTATTTGAAAAATAATAGCTCTAGGTAGCTTCATTATTTAGCCTATTAAAATGAAATAGAGTTCAAATTGTTTTTGTATTTTTAGATAAAATTTTAGATTTAACTCTCAAAAATTATAAAACTAAAGTTTTTAAAGAAATTATTTAAAAAAAGTCTTTGAAAAATACATCAAAATAAGGTATTAATTATCATTTTTACGAACTTGCAATTTCAAGTAAAAAGTTAATATATCTAAAACTCAAAAAATAGAATTCAATCCATCAAAAAATAATATCCAAACCCAATTACTAATAAAATTATGGCAAGTAAATTAAATAATAACGCTGTTCTGGCTTATGCTGAATCATTTGCTAAAGCCGTTTGTTCGGAGTTTTTTGCAAAACATCAGCGCATAACAGGTTCTCAACTTACAGATTTTTGTGGAATCAAACAGGTAAATTTATTTATTATCAAAATACTTTTCGAAAACTGGCAAGCTGATAATGCTAAAATCAAAAGTCCATTTTTTGATTATGAAAATCCAGAAATTAAGGCTCTCTTAGAGAAACTTATGAATATGCTTTCTAGAAATATTTCTATTGATGAGTCCACTTTTGAAAAGTTAGTTACACAATCTGTTGCTGATACCATTCAATTACTTTTAGCTCCTTATGTCTTTTATGAACAAGAAGTTCAGAAATTAGCAAAAAATGGTGCTACAATCCGTATCAATGAAGAATTCAAACCTGCTTTGAAATATGTCAAGACACATAAAGTTTTGTTTGAGCAGATTGTAAAAGGACTAGAAGAAAAAAGTGATGCTGGAATGATTTCGGTCACAAAAGCAATTGATACAATTGGAAATATTGTAGATAATAACGTAGAATATGATGATCCAAAGACTGTTTTGCGTCAATTAGGAGATATTGTACCTCTTAAAATTCAAGAGTTTGTAACATTTACTGACCAAGCAAAGCAACCTGAAAAAGTAGAAGAAAAAGCTCCTGAACCTGTTATTGAAAAAAATATTCAAAAGGAAGAAGCTAAAAGTTTTTTTGATACTTCCTTTGAAGAAGAAACCGAAAAGAGTAATAACTTTGCTCCCTCTGAAGTAATGCATATAGAAAAGAAAATAGAAAAGTCAGTAGAGCCAGTAGAGAGAAAAATACAAGAAAGTCCAAAGGAAGATGCTCCATTGTTCAAATCCTATAAACGTGAGGAAGTAGCTGAAGAAAAAAATAGTTATGCTGCACCCTATTTTATGAGCGAAGAGAACAAAAATACTAGACCAGTAACAGCTACAAATGTAATTTCTAAACCAATTGAGGAAGCTAAAGCTACTACTTTTGCTGATAAATATACTACAGGTGCTGATGCTGATGCACCTACTTTTGCAGAGCGTTTTGCTCCTTCTGGAAAGACGATAAAGGAACTCATTACACTTAATCAAAAATTTCTTTTTACTAAGAAATTATTTGGTAATAATCAAGATGAGTTAGAAGATGCACTTACAGGAATTGATCGTTGTGCTACACATAAAGAGGCAATTATGTTCTTGAAAAATAATTATATTATGAAATATGATTGGAATTTTCAGAATGATGAAGTAAAAGAGTTTTGGGAATTAGTAGAACTTCGCTTCTAAACAGTATAAATATAGATTTTAGTATGTTTATGTAAAAGTCATTAGCAAAATTTATTTTGTTGGTGACTTTTTTTGTGGGCTTAGAAAGCATTAAAACAAAAAGATATACAAGCCGTTAGCAGAACATCAAGAATGAAATCATTATATAAAACCATTAACTAACTAAAAATATGTTTGACTTATTTAAGAAAAAAGACCCAATTCAAGCAAAAATTGATAAATTAACAGAAATATATAAAAAAAACATAGAAGAAGCCTTCAAACTTTCTCGTTCAGACAGAAAAGCCAGTGACCTCAAGACTGCTGAAGCTGACCAAATACTAAAACAAATAGAGGAGTTGAAAAAATCTCAATAGGGATAATTAAATAATTTTTTACTCATTTTTTTATATAAGTAAAAATTAGCTACTTTGTAGATTGAAAACACATATAATTTGTTTTCAATTCTTCCCTTGATTTAAGAGATAAAACAAAGTCCTCTTTTTATGACATATAAATTAGCAATTATTGGTTTGGGTTATGTAGGATTGCCTTTGGCGGTTGAGTTTGGTAAAAAATATACTACTATTGGTTTTGATATTAATAAAAAACGTATTGACGAACTCAAAAAAGGATATGACCGAACTCTTGAAGTAAATACTGAGGAATTAAAAGAGTCCCACCAACTTTCTTTTACTGCTAGTGTTGAAAAGCTCAAAGAAGCTACAATTTATATTGTAACTGTTCCCACACCTGTTGATTTGTATAAAAAGCCTGATTTAAAACCTATTCTTTCAGCTTCAAAAACAGTAGGAAAGGTTCTTAAAAAGGGTGACATTGTAGTCTATGAATCAACAGTCTATCCTGGATGTACAGAAGAAGATTGTGTGCCTATTTTAGAGAAAGAAAGTGGACTTAAGTTTAATAAAGATTTCTTTTGTGGATATTCTCCTGAGCGCATCAACCCTGGTGACAAAGAACATACAATTTCTAAAATCAAAAAAGTAGTGAGTGGGAGCACTCCAAAAATTGCTCAAGAACTCAATATACTTTATGGCTCAATTATCACAGCAGGAACACATCTTGCCTCTTCCATCAAAGTAGCCGAAGCATCAAAAGTTATAGAAAATGCACAACGAGATTTGAATATTGCTTTTGTCAATGAACTAGCACTTATTTTTGATAAAATGGACATTGACACACTAGAGGTTTTGGAAGCTGCAGGTACAAAATGGAATTTCTTACCCTTTAGACCTGGGTTAGTAGGTGGACATTGTATAGGAGTAGATCCTTATTATTTGACTTACAAAGCTGAAAGTTTAGGGTATCATCCAGAAGTGATTTTGGCAGGAAGAAGAATCAATGATACTATGGGCGTTTTTGTAGCTGCAAAAGTGGTAAAGCTAATGATTCAACGAAGTAGTAGTGTAAAAGGGGCACGAATTTTAGTTTTAGGAATTACTTTTAAGGAAAATTGTCCTGATATTAGAAACTCAAGAGTAATTGATGTAATCAGAGAATTTCAAGATTTTGGTGCAAATGTAGAAGTTCATGATCCTTGGGCAGATGCAATCGAAGTAAAACATGAATATAATCTTGATCTGATAAAAGAACCTACTAATAATTATGATGCTATCGTTTTGGCTGTTTCTCACAAAGAGTTTGAATCATTAGATTTTGAAAATCTAAAACATGAAAAGACAGTGATTTATGATATTAAAGGAAAGTTTGATAAATCGAAAGTAACGGCTAGACTTTAAAATTTAGAGTGTGTAATACATATATTGGTATCTAGCGATAGAGACAATAAGTTTTAATGTGAAAGTTGTGTCTTTTTTGACCTAGCATTAATCTCACTAAAGAAAAGGATTTAATGAAAATGTACCATAATTAAATTCTTAGTCTATATTTTTCAGCTGTACTCTAATCAGAAAAAAATAAATATTTTACCTCAAAACCTTGAGTATGAATGCTCATTTTTAGAAACTAAAGACATAATAATTATCTACAATATATATATGATAATACTTAGTCGATAGGCTTGTTTTTTAATTAAAAATGAGGTAATTTACAAACAGGTTTTATGAAATTTTTGTAACTATGATTTACTTTAGAAAAAAAATTAGAAAAGTTATATTTCAATTTTAATATAAACTTATTATGTAAATAATAACCTTTTAAGTTTAAATAATGAATTTAGTTTTGATATATTTGTTTGAGAAAATAGTGCTAGGTTTATAAACATTATAATACTTTACTCAAACTTAGCTAAATACTAAATTTTTGTTCCTAAATTTAAAAGTAATTAAAAGTGTAAGAATACTATACTAACTCCTAGTTCATAAGTTATACGATTTTTTTGAAACGTTTTTTTATTTGTCTACTTTAAAACACCTTTTTATGAATTACTTTTCTAGTTATTTATCTTGTAAAAGATATTGGATTTTGACTTTATTTTTACTCATAACTACCTCAACAAGTTTTGCTCAAGTAAATTATTCTGCTAATATAACAAGTACTTCTTGTGCAGGAGGATCTACAGGAGCTATTGATTTGGTAGTAACAGGGTTAACTGGACCTACCACATACTCATGGAACACAGTACCAACAACTTCAGAAATATCTACTAATCAAGATATTTCTAGCTTAGAAGTAGGAGAGTATGAAGTTACTATTACAGATGCAGGCACTGATTATACTGCTAGATATGCTGTAGGATCTACATTAACTTGGACTGGAGAGGTAGGTTTTACTGTCAATGGAAATAATCAATTAGTTAAAGCTGGTACTACAGCATGGAATACTAAGGCATTTTCCAATGAGCAAATCACAGGTAATGGTGGTATTGTCTTGACAGTAACTGCTACTAACAAAAGGTATATGATGGGACTTTCACCTGATCAAGGAGCAACAGGTTTTGCTAGTATCGACTATGCTCTTTATTTAGGTAGTGGTCAAGCCGAAGTATATGAGTCTGGGTCAAGTAAAGGTTCATTTGGCTCTTTTCAAATTGGAGATATTTTCAAGGTAGAACGTATTGGAACTACAGTTGAGTATTCTAAAAATGGAGTTGTATTTAGAACTGTTACTACTGGTGTACCTACTGGTGGTTTGATAGCTGATGTATCATCTTATGATCCTGCTACCCTTCCTCAAGTACAGTTTACTTGTTCAACTACTCCTCCAGTTATTCCTCCAACTTATTCTGCCAACATAACTGGTACAAGCTGTGGTGCTAGTACAGGAGCAATTACTTTAACTTTAAATGACTTTAGTGGAGCACAAACGTATTCATGGACTAGAGTACCATCAGATGGAGAAATATCTACTAATAAAGATATCTCTAATTTGACAGTAGGAGAGTATGAAGTTACTATTACAGATTTAGGTATCGATTATACAAGTAGCTATTTTGTAGGTGCTACATTAACTTGGACTGGAGAGGTAGGTTTTACTGTCAATGGAAATAATCAATTAGTTAAAGCTGGTACTACAGCATGGAATACTAAGGCATTTTCCAATGAGCAAATCACAGGTGATGGTGGTATTGTCTTGACAGCAACTGCTACTAACAAAAGGTATATGATGGGACTTTCACCTGATCAAGGAGCAACAGGTTTTGCTAGTATCGACTATGCTCTTTATTTAGGTAGTGGTCAAGCTGAAGTATATGAGTCTGGGTCAAGTAAAGGTTCATTTGGCTCTTTTCAAATTGGAGATATTTTCAAGGTAGAACGTATTGGAACTACAGTTGAGTATTCTAAAAATGGAGTTGTATTTAGAACTGTTACTACTGGTGTACCTACTGGTGGTTTGATAGCTGATGTATCATCTTATGATCCTGCTACTCTTCCAAAAATAGAATTTACTTGTCCAGTTATAGTAACTCCTCCAACTTATTTTGCTAGAATAACTGGAGCAAGTTGTGCAGGAACATCTACTGGTGAGATAGAACTAGTAGTGACAGGAGGCAGTGGTAGTGCAACTTATTCATGGTCTCCAGGAGGAGCTACTACATCAACTATTTCTGGACTTTCAGCAGGAGAATATACAGTTACTATTACTGATAATGGTGTTGACTATACAGCTACTTATGAAGTAGGATATGATTTAACTTGGAATGCATCAGACTTAACCCAATTTACTGTAAATGCAAATAAAGAGCTTGTTAAATCAGCAACTACAGGTTGGACAAGTAAAGCATTTTCAGAAGAAAAGGTTACAGGTAACGGAGGTATAGCATTTACTGCATCAGATTCTGAATCATATAACTATATGGTTGGGCTTTCCTATAATAAGGGAAGAGTAGGTTTTAATCAGATTCGTTTTGCTATTTACCTTACTAATGCGGGAAGTTTTGTAGTTTATGAAAATGGACTTTTATATGGTGGTGATGGTTCTTTTGGTACTTATGATATAGGAGATATTTTCAGCATAGAGCGTACAGGAACAACTCTTGTTTACTCTAAAAATGGAGTGGCATTTAGAACAGTTCCTGGAGTCACAACAGGCGATTTAATAGTTGATGTTTCAGCATATACTAGTGGTACTATTATTCCTCAAATACAATTTATAACTTGTCCTATAACTTTAGAAGTTAGTTCTATTACTTCTAATAATTGTCCTACTGATGGAATGGGTGCTGCAACAACAACTTTATTGGGTGAGACAGGTATTACTAGTTATTTATGGTCAGGAGTAGGGGCAGAAACTACTCCTAATGTTTCAAATAAGAATACAGGTATTTACTCTGTTACAGCTTCTGGAACATATGGCTCTCGTACCAAATATGTGGCTATTGGTTACTCTATTGGTATTGACAATGCAGTAGATATAGGTTTATCAAATAATATCTTCACTAAAGTAAGTGCTACTTCAAGTTGGACAAGTGGAGCTACTTCAACACAAGAGATTGCAAGTAACAATGATGGATGGGTAAGTAATACTATTGTTGATAACAAAACTTACTATATGGTAGGGTTAGCAACTCCTAATACAGTAGCATCTTATACATCTATTAATTATGCGTGGTATTTTGTAGCTAATTCAAGTGCTGTTCCAAGTTATAATTACCAAAGTGGTACACCAGTTCCTTATCAAAAAGGAGATGTATTTACGGTAGCAAGAGAAGGTAGCCAAATGAAATTTTATAAAAATGGAGTTGTTGTGCAAGAATATGCTATTGATGAGAGCGAAACCTTAGTAGCTGATGTAGCTATTTATTCAGCATCAGGAAATACAGGTCAGGTACAAACATCTTTTTGTGAAACTTCTGGTAGAATAGCATCTAAAGTAGCTAATCAAAATCAAGTAGATTTGAATGAAAAATTAACAGCTTATCCAAATCCAAGTAACGGAAAAGTAACTGTAGCTTGGACAAACCAAGAAGTTAAAGGAGCAGTAACTCTTCGTCTGATGGATGTATTGGGTAGAGTTATTGAAGTACAAGAGCAAAATAAAGAAGGTGCAAATTTAGAAACTACCTTTAATTTACAAAATCAAAAAGTAGGTGTCTATTTTATAGAAGTTATTTCTAACAAACAAACTAAAGTTCTCAGAGTTGTTAGAAACTAATTTATAGCATAACTTATAAATAAGTACAAAAAAGCCTTCATTTATGACATGAAGGCTTTTTTTATAACTAGACAAGTAGTTAAAAAAATAGAACAAGATGTTTTTACAGTGACTTAAGCGCAACTTAATTCAAGCTACATCATGATTCTAGTATTTCTTAGGCTGAGAATGACGTAGTCCTCAGCGAACCTCAACTGAAAACACAGTGTTTCGCTAAAGAGTTAGCAGAATCAAAATTTATTTCTTCCTAGCCTTTCTCCATTTTGCAATAATAAAAATAATTCCTGCCAAGACAATCCAAAATACCCACAGACGCATTACTCCAACTACAAACATCAAGAAATCATCCCAACCTTCACCCATGTTTTCGAAGAGACGACTAAAAAATGAACGTTCTGGTGGTTTTGAATAATTCTCTAATTTTTGAGTAAGTGTTAGATTAATTGTACTTAATGAAACTTGGTCTTTCAGATAACGCAGACGCCCTTCTTTTGCTTCTATTTCTTCACGAATGACACGTAGTTTGTCTTCAATTTCCAAAATTTCAGAAATAGTTTTGGCATCTTTTAAAAGCTGAGTATAACGATTTTCTACTTCTTTTTTTGTTTTTAAACGAGCTTCAATATCTACAAATTCTTCACTTACATCTTGTGAATTCTGTGACTGGTTTTCTACAAAACCAATATTAGCAAGCTCTTTCATTAAGTTTTCAAAGTTACTTGAAGCGACACGAATTGTTATATTTTGTGTTTTTTGATAGCTATAATCATTATAATTAGCTGCTGATGTAAATCCTTTATTTGCTTTTACTTTCTGCAAGACTATTTCTTTTGCTTTATCCAAATCCTGTACTTGAATCTGCATATTGCCAGTCTTGATGACATGTAAACCTTGTACAATAGGTTCATTAGAAGTACCTCCTTCTGTTCCGTCTTGTTGATTTACAAATGTAGCCATTGTGGCTTCTTCTGTGGCAGCATAATCAGCAGTAGATTCTGTTTTATAAGAAGAACCTGACTGACCACAAGCACTCAAAAATGGAATAAAAAGTATCCAAACATAAAGCGAAAATTTCAAAGTAGTTTTCATAATTAAATTTTTTAAGGTTTCTGATAGTTGTTTGATTGTGATTCGTAATTTTTCTGTTTTTATACTAAGCAGATGCAAGAAATTAGAAATTTGCATAAATAAATTTTAAATTTTTCATCAATTTCTATTAAAATGTAGTCAAAAAATCTATAAAATGTGAATTTGAGATTTTATCAAGCCATTTTATAGCGTTTTTACAAGAAAAATTAAGACCTTTGTAATAAGTAGCGAATACTTTTTAAGTGTTCGAAATTAATAATCTTTCAAAAAAACGACAGTTTGGAATTGTAAATCAGCGAAGCTAAACTGTCAACTACATATATGTTCAAAACAACAGAAATAACAGCTTATACCATTCCTAGCGATAACGTAATTCATCAGCGTTTGCTTTTTGCTTATCACCAAACTGTCAAACATGTAAGTGGAAGCATTTTGGAAACGGGTTGTGGTGTAGGGAAAGGTGCAGAGCTTTTCAAACCTCATTGTACGCATTATACAGCTCTTGACAAAAACCAAGAACTCATCAATCACTTACAAAAACAGCATCCAGAATTTACTTTTCTGAATCAAAATATTCCTCCGTTTGCCAATCAAGCAGATGAAAGTTTTGATACTGTTGTTACACAACAAGTCATTGAGCATATCGAAGATGATAATTTTTACCTAAAAGAAATTCAACGAGTTTTGAAAAAAGGGGGCAAAATGATTCTGACAACGCCAAATATCAAACTTTCGCTTACTCGCAATCCGTGGCACACAAGAGAATATACAGCGCAGGAATTAGAAACACTTTTAAAGAAATATTTTTCTAAAGTAGATTTGAAAGGAATTACAGGAAATGAAAAAGTTTGGGAATATTACAATCAAAACAAGGCATCAGTTGCTAAATACAAAAAGCTAGATATTTTTAATTTAGAACAAAACTTGCCTAGACAAATTCTTCAAATTCCGTATGATATTTTGAATAGAATGAACCGTAAAAAATTACAAGAACAAGATAATTCTTTAGTGGGCTCGGTTACAATGGATGATTATTTTATCTCTGAGGATGCTGATAAATGTTTTGATTTCTTTGCTGTGGTGGAGAAGTAGTGTAAATTACTGGTTCAAGCGTCGACGCTTGAACCAGTAATATTACTTAAAAATCATTCCCAAAAAGACGAGAACTAATCGGACTGGTTTTAGCTTTTTGTAAATCAATATGCAGATTTATTGCCCCATAAGGAACAGTAGAAGCTCCAAAACTAATTTGATTTTCAGCAGTACGCAAAAAAGAAAGAGAACGAGCTGTCGAAACGCCTATTTCACTACTTAAAAAGATTCCATTTTTGATTTTCAATTCAGATACTGAAGTAATTTTAAGTTCAGTATAATTAAGATTCAAATTTCCTTTTCCTCCTGAAGTTAAACTTGGTAAAGTAATACTTGTAGAACTATTTACACCAGCACGAAAACTCCCCAAACCGACCAAAACACCAGCTTTAAACTTTTTGCTAAATTGATAACGCATTGCACCTTGTGCAGGTAAAAGCAGCTCCAAAAACCATTTTTTATTGTATCTACGATTGATTCCCAAAATAGGAACAGGCAAAAAACGTTCGTATTGATAGAGCAAAGCTACTCCATAAATATTGTGCTTATAAATTCCTTTTACACGAATATACGCACCAGCAGCCGTAAAAAATGGACTAGACTCATTTAGTTTCTGAATATCTTGTACAATTCCACCATTGACTGTATAAAACCAAACACCACTACGAATATTTGCATGAACGCCTGTAATTCCTGCCGAGAAATTATAAATTTTAGTATTATCCTCTACTAAATTTCCTTGTGGTAATCTCAAACCTGTATTGACTGTCAGAAAATGCTGCGTAAAAGAAGCATTGATATTCTTTAAATCTAACTTCAATTTTCCACTCAACGGAACAACTAAATTTGCATAAAAACGATTGATTCCAAATTTCAAACTATCTTCTACGTTTTGAGTAGGAACAATAGCCGTTCCGAGCGTAATATTAGGACGAAACAAAAAACCAAGACCAATATTTTGAGAATGACTTTTGAAGGAAATTAGAAATAAGAAAGTTATAAGTAGAGAATAAGATAATTTTTTCATAATAAAATGTAGCGTACTCTTTAGAGTGCGAAAACGTACCATAGACTTTAGTCTATGAATTATTTTATGTAGTTTAGGGAAATAATGATACAACAAATTTACGCACAAGTTTTTAGTTTATACTACAAAAACACAAATTATAAAATGAGTTTAGATTTTAATTCAAGAGGAAATTTAATAGGAACTTCTCCTATACAAATTGATTTCGATACTTTTGTTGAAACATTTGCTTTTACTAAAGAACGAAAACTATTATCGGATAATTACGTAAAGTATAATAGCTATTTGATAGATATTTTAGGTAAAATAGATTTCTATCAGTGGATTGATGGAAGTTATGTAACGAGAAAAACTGACCCAAAAGATATTGACATAGTTAGTTTTGTAGATTTTGAAGTTTATGAAAAAGTTGCAGCTTCTTCAAATAAACTAAAAAATGAGATTATTAAAGAGAAATTTAATTTAGATACTCGTTTTGTAGCCATTTATCCTGAAAATCATCCAAAATACTTTTCTTTTCAAGCAGATTCAGCATACTGGTATAACTGGTTTAGTAAAACTAATCCTAAACACGATAGGAGGAGAAGAAAATATCTTAAATCATTTATTCAAATTAATCATAAATAAATAATGAGTTTTCAAATAACTAACAAAAAAGAAAATTTAATTAGTGCTATTACTGAAAATCTTGAATGGGTTTTAAAAACAGAGCAAATGATTTCCATTAAAAAGGAAATTAAAGACGAGTTTGGAGTAGAGCAATATCAATCCCAAAAAGAAAGTTTGCTAACAGATTTGAAAGAATTCTATAAAGAACTAAATATTGAAGTAGAGTTTAAAATGGCTATTAAATAGTTTTACTTTGCCTTACTAGGCTATCCAAAAGTTCTTATCTCTTAATTTATTACTTGCCTAGCTTTTGTAGAAAAATTGTGGGTTATATTCGTTAGCATACTACTACAAAAAAAAATGATTCAAGTGCAGTTTTTTTATTTATAATTAAAACAATCAGATTATGCCTCACTATTCATTCAACTCTACAAGTAAATGGCTTGATAAAAAGAATAATCAATTTCACATCATATCATATAATTCACAAGAAGCAACTGCGAATGAAGATTATGTTATCAGAGACATTGAAGATGGACATTTCGAGTCTATTAAAAAAGAGGCTATTAAAAAAATAGGACATTCAAATATTAAATATGTTGAAAATAGTATAAATATAGATTATGAAGAAATGTAAACTATTGAGATATTTTATACATTATTTTGTTTTTTTAATTAATAATTTATTTTATGGAAAGAAAATTTATTTTGATTTGGTTTGAAAGGTTTAATACTGTAAATAAAGGTCTTTTACGACTTTTATCAGTATGGTTAGCAGTTAATATGTTTATGACTATTACATATGGTGTTGGTAGTATTTATTTACTGATAATTAATAATAAGAATTTTAAAGATTACTATCCTGTTCCTATAATAGGATTATCTATTTACATATCTTCAATTTTACTATTTAGACTTTTAATATGGATTTATGATGGTTTTTTAGATAAAAGTTAGCATTAAATAATTCCAATTCCAATTCGGCTCTGCCGACTTAAAAAACTAGATATTTGTAGTTGATAATATCCATTCCAAATCAAAAAAACAGAGTTTCAAAAGTGAAGCTCTATTTTTGTGCCTATATATTTTTTCAGTACCCTAAAGTTAACAACAAATTAAAACCCAAAAATTTTTAGTTTGTGCTATTATTTTTAGTAAATTTGTATTAAAAACGCTTCCAAAAAAATAAATAGTTGTGACGTAGATTTAAGCGTTAGAATAGTCAAAATAGTTTTATATAAATACATCTTCAAAAAAATGGATAATAAAACCAATAATTTTTCTAAAAAAGGTTCTTTCAATAAAAAAAAGCAAAATGGTTTTGCGAACGATTTATCCAATGAAATGGGTAAACTTCCACCTCAATCAATTCCTTTGGAAGAGGCTATTTTGGGTGCGCTTTTATTAGAAAGAAAGGCTTTTGAAGATGTAGTCGATATTTTGAAGGCAGATAGTTTTTATAAAGATGCCCATCAGCTTATTTATCAAGCGATGCTAGAACTTTCTGCAAAAGGTTCTCCAATTGACCTTCTGACAGTCAGAACACAATTAGAAAAAAATGGAAATTTAGAAATTGTTGGAGGTGCGTATGCGCTTGTTCGATTGACAACAGAAGTAAGTTCGTCTGCAAATGTTGTCTATCATGCGCATGAAGTGGTGGAACGTGCTATCAAAAGAAAAATGATTGGCGTCGCTTCGACAGTTCGCCAAAATGCCTTCGAAGATACAAAAGATGCTTTTGAGCTTTTAGATGAAACTCAGAGTGAACTTTTCGAAATAACAGAAGATAATGTCAGAAAAAGAACCTCTGATATGGCTTCCGTGTACTTAAACACACTCAAAGATTTAGAAGAAAAGCGAAAAAATAAAACAGGTATTACAGGAATTCAGAGTGGATTTACAGCTTTGGATAGAATAACAGCAGGTTGGCAGCGTTCGGATTTGATTATCTTGGCAGCTCGCCCTGGTATGGGAAAGGCACAACCTGTGGATGCAAAACTTCTCTCTCAAAATGGTTGGAAAACAATGGGAGAAGTAAAAAAAGATGATGTTTTGGCAGGAAGTGATGGCAAATTCCATAAAGTAAAAGACGTTTTTCCACAAGGTAAAAAATCAATTTATAAGGTAACTTTTGAAGATAATACAAGTACTGAATGTTGTGACGAACATTTATGGATAACTTTTCAACAGTCTGAAAATAAACTAGCTGTTCGTTCTTTATCTCAAATCAAAAATACACTTCTGACAGGCTCAGGCAAACCAAACCATTATATTCCGATGGTTATGCCCATTCAATGGGAAGAAAAAAAGTTGCCTTTGAGTAGTTATTTAGTAGGTCTTTTTGTAGCCAATCAAAGTCAAACGAGTCTTTTAGCCAATAAAGAAGCATTTAAGACCAGCGAAAGAATGGCAGAAACATACGAAAAACTACAAAATGCCTTTGGTGACCAAATGGTCAATTTTTCAGAAGATCCTTTTATTCCTAAAGAATATTTATGGTCAAGTGTGCGACAACGAACCGAACTTTTAGAAGGAATGTTGGCTTTTTCAGGGCGTTTGGATAATGATTCAAAAGGAAAATATAAGACAGATTCAATCAGAATTAAAGATGATTTTGTTTTTTTGATTCGCTCTTTGGGAGGAATGGTTCTTGTTGCAGAAAAGAAAAATGAAAAAGGAGAGAATTATTTTTATTTAGAGTTTGAACTTCCTGCTAATCTTTTAGATTTGGAAATAGGCGCACAAACGACTACTAATAATAGCCTCTCGCCACTCTTTAAGTACATTACCAAAATAGATTTTGTTGGAAAAAAAGAAGCTGCCTGTATCAAAATTGATAGTGCTGATAGTTTGTATGTAACTGATGATTTTACACTTACACATAATACAGCTTTCGTTCTTTCAGCTTTGGCAAATGCAGCTGTAAAATATGACCATTGTGTTGCTATTTTCTCATTGGAGATGTCAGCCGAACAGCTTTTGACTCGTATGATGTCCTCAGAAGCAGAAGTAGAAAGTCAGAAATTGCGTAATGGAAGTATTGCAGACCACGAATGGGCGCAACTTGTCCACCGAACTACTCAACTTTCAGCATCCAAGATTTTTATTGATGACACCCCAGCTATCACGATGTTAGAACTTCGTGCAAAGGCGAGAAGATTAAAATCTCAGCATAATTTGGATATGATTGTCATTGATTATTTGCAACTTATGTCTGGCGATTCTGGAAAAGGAGGAGGAAATCGTGAGCAAGAAATTGCAGGTATTTCAAGAGCTTTAAAACAGCTTGCAAAAGAGCTTGACGTTCCTGTAATGGCACTTTCTCAGCTTTCTCGTGCCGTAGAAACTCGTGGTGGAGATAAAAAACCAATGCTTTCAGATTTGAGGGAAAGTGGAAGTATTGAGCAAGATGCAGATATGGTAATTTTCCTTTATCGTCCTGAATATTATGAAATTACGCAAGATGAAATGGGAAATCCTACACAGGGAACAGCCGAAGTAATAATTGCAAAAAATCGTCATGGTAGTTTGGAAACGGTTACTTTACAGTTTGTAGGAAAATATACAAAATTTCAAGATTTGGATGAGGGAAGCTTTTCAGCAGGAAATACAGGTTATGATAGTGGTTTTCCAAATGCAAATGATAATCTTTCAAATATGCCTCCAATAGATGATGGATTTACGACTCTCCAAAGTAAAGGAAATAATATGAATCCAATTGCTGATGATTTGAAGAATAAAAAATCAGTAGATTTTGATGATGAACCTCCTTTTTAAAGTATCACAACCTCGTTGACGACTTCATTTGAGTCTCAACGACGGTTGAGTATTAACAAAAGAAGGAAAGTGAAAAATAGATGACTATAAATAAAAGTACTACTAAAGCGAATTTGAGGATTCTGCCTTTCTCATTGGTGAAACAAAGGCAGTTTTTTGTGTAAAAGCAGGTTATGGTTATAAGCCGTTGTCGGTGTCCACACCGACAACTTCAAGAAAAAGCACAAAACCTTCTCAATTTTATAATTAAGAAGGTTTTGTCTTAAAAAAATTCAAACTATTCTCTAAAAAAAATATTTATTCCTTTATCAAATAATATTTTTTGAGTTCTTCTGCTTTTCCAAGGTTTTCTAAAGCAACTTTGATTTCTTTATCTTCTTGATTTAAAACAGGATAATATCCTTCATATTGCCAATTTAGTTTTGCTAAACTTGCTTTTATTTGATTCAAAATAAAACTTCTTGAAATTTGATATTGAGCATCATTAAAAATTACTTTTTGATTTTTGGCAAAATTTAAAAAGTCGTTTTCTAGTTTTTTATCAATAGTAAAGTTAGAAATAAATTCATTCACTTTCATCGCTTTAAATTTCTCTTTATTGAGATTATAGTAGGTACTTGTCCAGTTTCTTACCACACTTTTAGAGTAAAGTGAATCGACATAAGGCGTAAAATAAGAAGTATCTCTTGATACAAAAATATCAGGCATTATTCCACCACTTCCATAAACAGTTCTTCCATGAAGCGTCTTATATTTTTTCTCTGTATTCATTTTTGAACTATCAGCTTGATATAATTCGCCATTGGTATAACGTTCCATAATCTCCAAACTATAATCTGTTGTGTCGCTATATGGCTTTTGAATGCTACGACCACTTGGTGTATAATATCTTGAAATAGTAAGACGAAGTTCTGAGCCATCACGAAGTGTAATTGGTTTCTGAACCAACCCTTTACCAAACGAACGCCTTCCAACAATCAAAGCTCTATCATTGTCTTGTAAAGCACCAGCTACAATTTCAGAAGCAGAAGCACTTCCTTCATCTAATAAAACTATTACAGCATTTTCTTCAAAATTTCCTTTTCGGTGTGCTTTTTCTTCACTATCAAAACGGTCTTTTTTTCCATCAGTATAAACAATCATTTCTGTTCCTGCCAAAAGCTCATCAACCATTCTGACAGCTTGATCCATATAACCACCTGGATTTCCACGCAAATCTAAAACTAAATCTTTCATTCCTTCACGAAGAAGTTTATTTAATTGTGTTTCAAATTCCTTAAAAGTATTCATTCCAAAACGAGAAACTTTTATATAACCTGTTTTTGGAGTAAGCATATAACCTACTTCTACTGTATGGGTAGGAATTGTGCCACGCTCAACGGTCAAAACTAATTCTTTATTTTGATAAGGACGAAAAACAGTCAAGTTTACTTTTGAGTTTTTCTTTCCACGTAGCAAATCAAAAACTTTTCTATTATCAATCTTTACATTGGCAACTGGCGTATCATCTACCTTTATAATTCTGTCTCCTGCTTCTATTCCTGCTCGTGAAGATGGACTGTTCGGAATTGGCATAATCACTTGAATTGTATCTTCAAAAAGCACAAACTCAACACCTATTCCTTCAAAATCGCCTTCTAATTGAGAGTTCATTATTTCTACATCTTTTGCAGGAATATAACTTGTATGAGGATCAAGTTTGGATAGCATTTCTTTTATTCCGTGGTCTGTAATATCTGTTAAATTGACAGTATCTACATAATAATCTTCAATATAAGAAAGCACTTGACGCATTTTTTTTGCTTGGTCAGATGCACTCTCTTCTGTTTGTAGACCAATTAAGGAAGTTGTAAATGAGTTGTCTTGACTACCAAAAAAACGTGCGCCAAAAATTAATCCTACTCCTAAAGCAATGGCTGTAAAAATTGGTAATTTGATTTGAGCTGCTGAAATAGAAGTATCCGACTTTGTTTTTGCTTTATTTTCTTTAGGCGTACTACGTGTGTAGATAAGACGCTCATTAGAAGACTCTGAATTACTTTCTGACATAAAACTATACTATAAATTAGATAATGATTGATTCTTAAATTGATTTACTGATTTATCTTTATAAGTTAACTTCTTCTTAATCAAACAAAATTAAGTAAAGTTGTTGAAAAACAATTTTATATAGAAAATTATTTTAATAAAAAATCTGATGATGTTACTGAGCAATAGAAATTAAATAAATTGCTATTTTTAATTTGTTGATAAACAGAGATTTAAATTCACAATTCGTGATTTTTAATTCGTAATTCTTCCTAAGATAACTCATATTTCACTCAAGCAAATAGAATAAAAACAATTTTTGAAGGCTTTTAATAAGATTTAACGGATTTTGAATAAATAGAGCTTATCAGTTCAGGAGTAGATTTTTTATATTACTTTAATAATCTGAAGAGAGAAATAGTTTAGCCCAATAAAACCTTTTATGATAAAAAACGTATATATGAAAGAATGTTGATATGTTTGTATAACTTAATTTGAATTAAGTTAGGAGCATCAAATTTCTCAACTCATTTTTTCAACTCAATTATAAAACATTAAAAACTTAATATTATGGACGTTAAACCATCATTTCAAGATATTATTCAATCAGAAACACCTGTTTTAGTAGATTTTTATGCAGACTGGTGTGGTCCTTGTCAGGCAATGACACCTGTGATTACTGACTTTTCTTCTGAGATGGGAGAAAAAGTAAAAGTAATTAAGATAAATGTAGATACCAATCCTGCTGTTGCTTCTACATTTAATGTGCGTGGAATTCCTACTTTTATCGTTTTCAAGAACGGAGAAGCAGTGGCTCGTCAGTCGGGTATGATGCCTCTTGCAGGTCTTCGCTCAATGGTAGATCCTCATTTGGTAAAGTAAACAGAGCTATTTTTATAAAAAGATAAAGTCCTTTTCTGTTTTTAAAATGGGAAAGGACTTTTTTAGTTTTAAAAACTATTCAATGATATTACGCAGCCAAAATGAAACCCATAACTTTAGTTATGGTAAAACAAAACAAAGCGTGCTGTTTTCTACCTTTCTCTACCTGTTTTACCACGATTAAAATCGTGCGTTTCATTTATTTATGAAAGTAATTTATAAAAGTTTTATTCTTGCGTAACATCAATTATTCAATCAAAATATCATAGCTATCCAAAAGTCCTTTTATTCCATAACTTGAAAACTTAGCTTTTTTGACTTTATTTTTGGCTAGGTTAATAGAATAATTAGTTGCATTTCTAAAGTCTGTTCCTTCTAAAATTGTATTTTCGAAAACTGCTCCTACTAGTTCACAGTCTTGAAAAGCTATATTTTTGAGATTACATTCTGTAAAATCTACTTCTTTTAGTGTTGAGTTTTTGAACGTAGCATCTTTGAGGTTGAGTTGATAAAAGGAAGAAAAATCAATCAAACAGTTTTCAAAATGTAAAACCAATAAAAAAGGATTGCAATCTGAAAATTGAAGACCTAAGAGTTTAGAGTTTTTGAACTTTGTTTCTTGAAAAGAGGTATTTCCTAGTATTGCACTACTCAAATCACAGTTTTCAAAGCTACAATTAATAAATGTATTATGTGATAAATTGCTATGAGAAAAGATACAATTCAGAAAAGTACATTCTTCATATTCTCCTTTTGGCAACTCATTTTCTGTAAAATCCTCGTTTTGATATGATTTTGATACAATATATTCTGACATAAATTTTTATTTTATTTCTTCATAATCAAAAGGCTTTATTTTCTGTCCTTTTGGAGTTGTGATGCGATAATTTTTCTTCACTGTCAATGTATCTCTTCCAAAATAATGCGTGGTAATGGAGAATTTATTTTGGTCTTCATTGATTTCTGTTTCTTGTTTTAGGTATATTTTTGAAATATTTGCGACATCTAGCCCAAGTCCTAGTGAATCGCCTTCTAGTTTGTATAAATAAATACCTTCACTATAGCTTTTATATTTTTTCATCTTATCTATCCAAGCTTTTTCGTATATTCTAGAAAGCCAAATTTCATAAAGCTCTTTTATTTTTGGATTATTTGTATTCTCTCCTATTGAAGTTACCTTATTTTGTTTGATAGAGTTTTTATCTACATCATTTGGAAGGTTATCCAAAATAGAATTTAAAGTAATCAAATGATTTTCTTTTAAAGAATCTAAAACAGAATAAGATTTTATATTTTTTACAGAAAATGTATCAAGTTTACGACGAGAAAAGTAACCATTATCAGTTTTTGTAATATGCCAATAATATTTCTCTCTACTTTTATCTATATCATAATTAGCTAAAATATCTTTCAAAAAAGTGCTATCTGTGCGAGTATATATAGAAATAAAATCTTCTTTTTGTTCTGAAAAATCGTAAAGATATATACTAGAAAAAATCACTATTATCCATAGTATAGCTCCTAATATGAGTTTAAACTTTTTCATAAATTTATCTATTTATTAAGGCGAGTAATTACTGTAGTATCACAATCATTAATTTGTCTTGTAAAAGCTATTCTATCTCCGTTTTTGTAACTTTTCAAAACTATAAAGTAATTGTCTTCTGAAAGTTTATAATTTAATTTATCAGGACTTGATATTTTACCTTCTTGAGAGTCTAAAGGAAAAAATATAGAACTTTCTATGTTCAAAAGACTACTGTCTGTCTTTAAAAATGGAACAACTTTAGCATTTTTTTGTATGTAATCAGCCTCAGATAGGTAAAGTTTTTGGTAAACAAGTTCTACAACTGCATCATAATATATTTTACTCATCTCTGCTTCAAATAAATTCAAAATATAGAGTAAATTTTGTTCGTTAGTGCATACATACAGACGTTGAACTTCAGTTGCTGATATGGCATTATTAAATTTATAACCTTTGAAAAATATAGAAAGAGTGTTGTCTAATGCTTTCATATCAGAAATATAATTTTCAAAAAGTTCTACAATCTGTCCATCTATCCTGTATTTAGTATTTCCGAAAGTAGTTTTATGCATAATAAATTTCTCTCTATTTTCTTGTAGATATTTGGAGTAAATCTCATATATAATTTTAAGAGAATCAATTTTTCCTCGTGTTCTTTTGTTTATAGAACAATACCCACTTATAGAAGGAAAAAGGGCTTCATAATATTCATGATTATGCAGATATTTTTTCTGTATTTCTCTGATTTGCTTAATGTTAGCATCTAAAAGTTCATTCTCTTGTACCGTATAATCTTCTAACTTTGAAAAATGGTCATAGCTCATCTTAGCAACAATAAGAAGCAAAACAAGAAAAGGAATAAGTGGATTCAATAATTTCCGAATGTATTTCATAGCATTTTTGAGTGGATAATAAAGACAAACTAACGCAAAATTCATCACAAAGGTTAATTCAGAATAAAAAAAACGAAATTTTTTATAAAAAATCAAAAAAAAATTTCCTATTGAATTTAATTTGCTTAACAATTTATTAACAATGTTATGTTCCTTGTTAATAGATTATTATTTTGTAATAAATAGATTTTGCAGAATAGAGTTTTTGTAAAAAATGCTTTTATTACTAACTGATTATCAATGAAATAGCGATTTATTCAATAATTATTATATTTTTGTGAACTAAGAGTTACTAAACGTATCTTTACAAATAAAATTCTATTAAAAAACGGACTTCAAAATTATATTTGGTTTGGTGTAATAAATTATATAAACCACGTTATTTAATTCTTTTAATCACTAGTTGTATAGACAACTATCGTAAAGTAAGCTGTTAGACACATCAAAAGTGTCAGTACAGTTCTAACAAAAACTATCTGACCCCCTTAAAGGTGTACTGATAGTGATTAATTTCTGAAATTACTTTATCAAAAAAATAGAAAAAATAAAACTTAATCTTTTCCAATAAAAAATACTCAACGGCTTTAGCCCTCAGCGAAGCTAAACACACACCTACTTTTTCCTCTTATATTATGGTACAAACACTCACAACTCCGACAAATGATTCTGTAATGGAAATCATGCAAAAAATGGGACACGAAAATCTCGTTTTTTGTCAAGATGAGCACTCTGGTCTTCGTGCAATTATTGGTATTCACTCTACTGTTTTAGGACCTGCCTTGGGTGGAACTAGAATGTGGAATTATGCTACTAGCAATGAAGCTGTAACTGATGCACTTCGTCTTTCTCGTGGTATGTCTTATAAAAACTCTATCGCTGGACTTAATCTAGGTGGTGGAAAAGCTGTTATTATTGGCGATGCACGTACTCAAAAAAATGAAGCTTTATTGCGTCGTTTTGGTAAATTCGTAGAAAGCCTTAACGGAAAATACATCACAGCCGAAGATGTAGGAATGACAACAGTTGATATGAGTTATATTGCTATGGAAACCAAACACGTAACTGGTTTAGATGAAAATCGTGGTGGTTCGGGTGACCCTTCTCCATTTACAGCTCTTGGAACTTATATGGGAATGAAAGCAGCAGCCAAAAAAATGTATGGAAGTGATAGTTTAGAAGGCAAAAAAGTGTCTATTCAAGGTGCTGGACACGTAGGCGAATATATCATCGAACATTTATCAAAAGAAGGTGCAAAAATCTATGTTACTGATGTTTATGAAGATCGTTTGATGGATATTGCAAAAAAATACAAAGTAGAAATTGTAGGTCTAGAAGAAATTTATGATTTAGATGTAGATATTTATTCTCCATGTGCATTGGGAGCAACTGTAAATGATGAGACTTTGAGCCGTTTGAAATGTCAAATTATTGCAGGTTGTGCAAACAATCAGCTTAAAGACGAAACGATTCATGGAAATGCATGTCTTGAGCGTGGAATTATTTATGTTCCCGACTTTTTGATTAATTCAGGTGGTGTTATTAATGTTTATTCTGAATTTGCTTCACTGCCTCGTGAGTGGGTGGTTCAGAAAACAGAGCGTTTATACGATATGTGTTTGGAGGTAATCAATACTTCTGTTTCTGAAAACAAAAATGCTCAAGATGTAGCCATTCAGATTGCTCAAGATAGAATTGATTCAATTGCAAATATCAAAACTAGAAGATAAGGAACAATTACGAATTACGAATTAAAAATTACGAATTTAATAATCATTTATTAGCCGATTAATTTATAAATCACAAAAAAAGCGAATTGCCTTGCTGCAATTCGCTTTTTTTGTGCGTATGATTTAAGAATGAAATACAAATTATCTTAAAATTAATCTTATGAAAAAAATCTATCAAATCATTTTTATAATTTCTGTTTTATTTTTTATTGGAGAACAGGAAAATTTAGTTTTTGGGCAAAGTGAAATAGTCAAAATGTTAGAAGGTAAAATAAGCTGTTTTCAAATCTCATCATCTTCTACTAAAACAGACAGTACAAACCAAATAGTAAAGGATACAACTCAAGCTATAAATAATAACAAAGAAGAGAGAATTTTTGAACGTAATCCAAGATTTTGTCCTTCATCATTTGTTGCTAATGATGGTAAACCCTTATATGTAATAGATGGAGTTCCGCAAGAAAATGATTCATTAGTTTTAATTAAAATTAATGCAAATGATATTGAATCAATTACTATTTTAAAAGGAGCAACTGCAACAGCTCTTTATGGTTGTAGAGCAGTAAATGGTGTAATTATTATCACAACCAAAAAGAAAGAAATCAAAGAAGAGAAAATAGAAAAGCCAGTAGAAGAAATTAAAATAAATATTTTCCCTAATCCTACTTCAGATTTTGTAAATATTGATTTAGATATAAAAGAAAAATCAGAAGTAGAAATCCAAATGTATAACCTTCAAACTTTAGAGAGTTATGAAGTTGTAAAAGGAGAATACGAAGTAGGAAAACAAACCATTAAATACCAAACTGATTTCTTGAAAAATGGTATTTATAATCTCAAAATTAAAATTGGAAATCAGATTATCGAACGCAAACTTGTTATTGAAAATTAAAAAATTACATAACACAGATTTTTATAAAAAAAGCATATTGTATTTTACTACAATACGCTTTTTTGTGTGTAAATTTGAAAAAAAATGTATCGATATGTAGCGTACATTTTTAATGTGCAAAAATGTACCATACACTTTAGCGTTTGGAAAAAGAACTAAAAAACCAGTTTATTAAAAAATATGGCAACAGAAAAATATATTTGTGAATCTTGTGGTAGCAACGAGTTTGTAACCAAACCCAATCATTTTGATGTGTTTTCGGCAGAAGATGGAAAACTTATCTTTCAAGAATCGATGTTGGTAGAAGATGACAGTGCAATCGAACTCTTTTGTTTTGAATGCGACGAAAAATTAGAATTCGATGAAGACGATTTGGAGTTTTAATATTTCTTTCAAGATTGAAAAAAGAGAGAGTAGAAATTAGATAAATTCTGATTCTATTCTCTTTTATCAATTTGTGACGCACTGCGTCACGAATTCTAAAATACATGCTTTATCTCCCTACCGAAGAAGAACTAAAAGCAGAATTAGAACGAGAAAAATTATTTATTGAGAATAGAAAGAAGTCATAAATTTAATTACTTTTTTTAACTAAAAAACAATGAAGTATAACCTAGAAGAAGCCTTTGAGCAATTAGAAAAAATAAAAGAAGAGAGTAATATTGTTCTGGTTAAACTTGATGGAGCGAGAGAAAAAGATACAATTACAGTTGTAATTAGTAGGGTAAAATCTATAGAAGGCACAATTCAATACCATGGAAATGATTTATTATTAGTAATTAATAAGGCAATTAATCGATATTATGAAGTAAAATCTACATAACAGAAATTTAATTAGACTTATTTTTTTATTACACCTATCAAATAACTTCTAAAATTTAACTTCATACTTCTAACTTTGCATCCATGTACGAAATAAAAATACCCGTTTTTGAAGGCGCATTTGATTTGTTACTTTTCTTTATTGAGAGGGACGAATTAGACATTTATGATATTCCGATTACCAAAGTAACGACTGATTTTTTGGAGTACATTCGTGCGCTAGAAAAAATGAATATCGAACTGGCAAGTGAATTTATTGTAGTGGCTGCAACACTCATGCAGATAAAAGCAAAAATGTTACTTCCTCGTGAGCAGGTAGATGAAGAAGGAAATATCATTGACCCAAGAAAAGAACTTATCCAACAGCTTTTAGAATACAAGCGTTATCGCCCTGTTATTCAGCAGCTTTCTAATTTGGAAGATGATTCTTTGGCTAGAGAAACGAGAGGAAATATTATTTCAGAACTCAAAACCCTTTCAAAAGTACGTCCAGAAGATGTAGATTTGGAAGATGTAGATTTATATAAATTATTGAAAGCCTTCCAAAACGTAATGGAATTGCATGAGCTTTCACAGCCAAAACTAAGTAATATAAAACCCTATCCATACAGCGTAAATAATCAAAGAGCCTATTTGATTCAGAAGGTTTTGAATAATGAAAGAGTAAATTTTTTGGAAGTCTTGAAAGAAAGTGGAAACCGTGTTTTGGTCGTTTTTAACTTTTTGGCAATCTTAGAACTTATCCAAGTAGGAGATATTAAGCTAGAAATCAGCGAAGAACCCGATTTTAATGAATTCTTTTTATGTAAAGGATAAATTTTTTGTTAAGAAAAACCAAACAAAGTATATCAAAAAAGTGCAATTTCTTAGTCAGAAGTTAATCAGTAGGTAAGGCTGGAATAGTAAGTTTGCAGCATCAAACAAAAACACTAAATGCTCATTCAAAAATTTACTATTTCAATATTATCAAAATGAAAACTTCAAAATTTACTTTATTAACTCTTGCTTTTGTAGGTTTAAATCTAACAACAGCTTGTAAAGACGACGATAATGATACACCTGATGTAATCACTACAGATGTAGAATTGGCTGCTCATTCTATTACACCTTCATTTTTAAAACTTTCTTCTGAATTTTCTAGTGTAAAAGTGATGCCTTTGCTTACTTCAGAAGACAAATTAAGCGAAAGTCCTAATTTCGTTTATGGCTCAATGGCTGATGGTGCTGGCTTGTTGAAAAATGCTGATGGAACTTTTACACTCATCAATAATATTGAATCTGATTATTCTATTGCTAGAATTACGCTTGACAAAACATTCAAACCTGTAAAAGGTGAGTATATCCTCAACGCACAAGCAACAGCTTCAACAGCTCAATGTTCGGGAACTCTTATTACTCCTCAAGAACATGGTTTTGGTCCTTTGTATTTGTCTGGTGGAGAATGGGGAGGCGCATCTAAAGGTGTTTTTGCTACTGACCCTTTCAAAAGTGCAACTTCGGCTTCTTCGCCTCGTATGCTTACTGCAATGGGACAATGGTCGACAGAAAATGCTGTTCCAATTGGAAAAGATGCTTATGCTAACAAAACAGTTGTTTTTATTGGTGATGATCATTCAGATGATGCTATACCATCAGGACAATTAGGAATGTATGTTGGTGATAGAGGTGATTTAGAAGGTGGAAAACTTTACGGACTAAAAGTAACTTCAAATGGTATCAATTATGAAATGGATATGAAAGAAGGGACTTCTTATGACATGGAATTCGTAGAACTCAATGAAACAAATATTGATTTGTTAGATGCAGAAGCCAAACAAAAAGGTACAATGGGATTCTCAAGAGTAGAAGATATTGACTGGAGAAGAGGTTCTGCAAACAACAACAGAGAAGTTTATTTTTGTGTTACAGGTCGTAAAAAAGATGGTTTAGAAGGAAAAGGAACTTTTTATGGACGTGTTTATAAACTAGAAATGAATCCAGAAGATCCAACTAAGGCAGGTAAAATCACTTGTGTATTAGATGGTGACAAATTAGATGGAAAAGCAAAAGCATTTCATAGCCCAGATAATATCCTAGTAACTGAAAATTATGCTTATATTCAAGAAGATCCAAATGGCTACTTTGATACAGAAGACAAAACACATTACGCACGTTTATATCAATATGATTTGAGAACAGGAGCATTAAAAGTAGTTTTGGAATGTGACCAAGTTACAGCAGCAGCACAAGGGTATGGAACAGAAAATGGAGTTTGGGAAATTACAGGAATGATTGATGTTTCTGATATTGTAGGAGTTGATGAAACATTCTTAGTAATTACTCAAAATCACGGTTGGGAAAGTGCTGACGGAATTCCTTTTACAGATCCAAATGCTGTTTCAGATGTGGATGCAAGTACAAAAGAAGGAAGTATGTTATTTATTGTAAATGGTTTAGGAAGATAATTTTTCTATTCTTATTTACTAAAACAGCCCTAAGAAACTATTGAATTATTCAATTTTTTCTTAGGGTTTTTGATAATTTATATTACAAATACTAACCGTCGTTGAGGTCTGAACCGTCAGCGAGGATTTTTTAATTACCTCAAATGAAATTCCCAATTTCCCTCCTTACTTTATTTTCTAGTTTACTTTTTGTTGTTTCTTGTACCAATTCACAAAAAGAAACTTCTCAAAAAAATAATCTTCAAGAAACTAAAAATCCATTCAAAGAAATAGAAGCGATCTATTTATCGAATATAGAAAACTGTATCAATAATTTAGAAGCTACCAAAAAAGCACTCAATTTTATTGATAAAGACACAGCTTATAATAAAATTCATATCCAAAAAAGTCAAGAACATTATAGAGAAGCGAGAAATAATTTTAAGAAAATAGAACCGATTTTATCTTTTGTGGATGCAAATAATTACAAAACACTTATCTCTCCAAATCTTTTGAAAGTAGAAGAAGAAGATGCTACCAATATCAAAATAAATGAGCCTTTTGGTTTTCAAGTATTGGAAGAGCTTTTGTTTTTAGAAATCAATCCAACTGGAAATATAGAAAAAGAAATAGTCAAAAAAATTCAAAAAAATGCTGACAAAACGCTTCAACGTCTTCGATTGATTGAAAGGAATACAAATCTTTCTGTGTATAAAAATTATCATTTTTTGTGGCTTTTTAGAGATGCTATTTTTAGAGTTGCCTTGACAGGAGTTACAGGTTTTGACTCGCCTTCTGGAATTTCTCTTTATGACAATAAAATCGTTTATCAAGAGTTAGAAAACTATTTATCTTTCTTTGAAACTCAATTTGAAGACCAGCAACTTTATCAAGAATGGAAAGAATCACTAAAGAAAAGTATTCAGTTTTTAAATGAAGATGACAAAACCAATTTTGAAAATTTTGATAGATATTCATTCATAAAAAATCACACAGAATCACAAATTCAGCTTTGGAACAAAACAGTAAAAGACTGGAAAATAGATTTTCCTTTAGAACTTGCCTTTCAAAACGATGCAACTTCGCTTTTTTCAGATTCTACATTCAATCTAAATTTCTTTTCTGACCAAAAATTAGGACAAATTTCCAAAGATAAAATCGTTTTGGGAAAACAGCTTTTTAATGATGTAAATCTTTCAAGCAACAAAAAAATGAGTTGTGCAACCTGTCATCAGCAAAGCCGAGCATTTACAGATGGAAAGAAAATTCCTGAAGGACAAAAAAGAAACAGTCCAACACTAACTTATGCAGCACTTCAAAAAGGTTTTTTTTATGATAATAGAGCAGGAAGCTTGGAAGGGCAAATTGTATCAGTTATCAATAATGAAACAGAATTTCATACCAATGCAGAAATTTTATTAAAAGCTGTCAAAGAAAATCCTGTTTATGTTCAGCAGTTTTCAAAACTTTATTCAGATAGTTTGACAGAACAAAATATCAGAACAGCAATGGCAGATTATATCCGTAGTCTTTCGCCTTTTTCTTCTAAATTAGACAGAAATATGAAAGGAACAGAAAATTCTTTTACACAAAATGAAATCAATGGTTTCAATCTTTTTATGGGAAAAGCTGCTTGTGCGACCTGTCATTTTGCACCTCTTTTCAATGGAACTGTTCCTTCTTCGTTTAGAGAATCTGAAATTGAGCTTATTGGTGTTCCTTCAAAAAACGATACTCTCAATGCAAAAATTGATACTGATTTTGGAAGATACAACGTTTTTCAGACCGAAGAAAGAAAGCATTTTTTCAAAACTCCAACACTTCGAAATATCTCAAAAACAGCTCCTTATATGCACAATGGCGTTTATCAAACATTAGAACAAGTAATGGACTTTTATAACCGTGGTGGAGGCGCAGGAATCGGAATTGATTTGGAATATCAAACTCTACCAGCCGAACCTTTGAATCTATCAGAACAAGAAATCAAAGATGTAATTGCTTTTCTACGAACTTTAGACGATGAGTAAACAGAGGAGTAAAAGAAGGAATATTTTTTTGTAATTTGCATAAACTTAAGTTGTATACTTTTTAATTTTTTTAAATGGAAACCTACGAAGAAAAAGCCAAAAAATGGCAACAGATACGAGATAAGAATATAGATTTAAACATAATAAGTAATGGTTGTGTAAGATTATACCATAAAGAAAGTATCATGGACTATGATATTGAATTATTGAAAGATAAAAATTATGAGATAATAGAGTTTGAAGGAGATTTTTTATCAAATAAAGCAGAGTTACACTATGACCTTCAACATAAATTAAACTTCCCAGATTATTATGGTAAAAACTTTGATGCTCTCAATGATTGTTTACGTGATTATGAGGTAAGTGATGAAGGTACATTAATAGTTTTCAGACACTTGAACCACTTAGATAAATGGAGTATAACAATGCTTTTGGATGTTTTTGCAGAGCAAGGCAGACAAAAATTTGCTCACGGAAAAAAATTATTACTTTTGGTACAAATAAATGATAGAAACTTTAAAATTACTGAACCTATTGGAGCTATAAATCTCTATCTTTTAAATGACAAAGAAAGGTAAAAACATTTCACAACAAGAAATCAAAGATGTAATTGCTTTTTTACAAACTTTAGACGATGAGTAAACAGAGGAGTAAAAGAAGGAATATTTTTTTGTAATTTGCATCAAAATTGAATTTAACACACAAAAACACCTTTTCTTTTTTATGCAAAAAATAGCTCTTATTCGTGAAGGCAAAACACCACCAGACCGTCGTGTCGCCCTTACTCCCAAACAGTGCAAAGAAGTTTTAGATAAATATAGAATTACTGATAAAGATTTCGAAATATTGGTTCAGCCTAGTCCAATTCGTTGTTTTTCAGATGAAGAGTACGAAAAAGTAGGTTGTAGAGTTACAGAAGATATAAATGAAGCGAGTATTCTTTTAGGTGTAAAAGAAGTTCCTAAACCTCAACTTATTGAAGGCAAAACCTATTTGTTTTTCTCTCATACCATCAAAAAACAGCCGTATAATAGAGATTTATTAGAAAAAATTATAGAAAAAAATATTCGTCTTATAGATTATGAGGTTCTGACAAATGCAGCAGGACAAAGAGTGATTGCTTTTGGTCGTTATGCAGGAATTGTAGGAGCATATAATGGGATTTTGACCTATGGAAAGCGTTTTGATTTATTTGATTTGAAACCTGCCAATGAATGTTTTGATATGGATGAAATGTGGAGCGAATTTGAGAAAGTAAAACTTCCAACTATCAAAATTGCCGTTACAGGAGGTGGAAGAGTTGCAAAAGGTTCGGTAGAAGTTTTGGAAGGAATGAAAATAAAGGAAGTCAGTCCAGAAGATTATTTGAATAAAGAATTTGATGAAGCTGTTTTTACTCGTCTTCGCTCACAGGATTATCATTTTAAAAAAGGACAAACAAAAGAAAATAAAGATTTTGACTTGAAAGATTTTTATAATAATGCCACAGACTACAATAGTCATTTTTCAGACTTTGCTAAAAAGACTGATTTACTGATTGCTGCTGCCTATTGGAATCCAAAATCGCCTGTTTTGTTTACTAAAGAAGAAATGAAACAAAATGATTTTAAAATCAAAGTGATAGCAGATATTACGTGTGATATTGAAGGTTCTATTCCTTCTACAAGTCGTCCTTCTACTATTGCAGAGCCATTTTATGATTATAATGTAGAAACAGAAAGTGAAGAAAAACCATTTTCTGATGAAAAAAATATAACAGTTATGGCAGTTGATAATTTGCCTTGTGAACTTCCTAGAGATGCCTCAAGAGATTTTGGTAGAGAACTTATAGATCAAGTTTTGCCGTATTTATTATTTGAAGATAATCCTTCTTATTTGAAAGAGCATAATTTTACAGATGGAAACCGAATTGCTAGAGCAAATCTTACCAAAGACAAAGATTTGACAGCAGAATTTGAGTATTTGAGAGATTATTTGGAAGGAAAATAGATTAAACTCAAACCCTAAGAGTCTTTGAAGAATCTTAGGGTATAAAAATAATTATGACTACAAAAGAATTTATTGAAAATTTAAACTTTTCATATTTCAAAACCTATTCTCTTCTTAGATTAGAAGAAAGTAGAAGTTATAATGATGAGTTGAATGTCAAACTAAAAAATATAATAGATGAAATAGAAAGAAGTAAAGTATTAAGCCTAATGATTAGGGGAACAAAAGAACTGTTAGTAAAAACAGGTCTTCCTCATCCAACAGCAAAAGAAACTGGTGTTTTTATAAAAAATAGTACCGAATATGAAGTTTTACAGCAAATTTTAAGTACAGATTTTAGTCAACAATATGATTGGATGTGTGCGCCAGTTTTTAGAGAAATGATTGTATTTTATGATAGTAATCACAATATAATATCTTTATTAAATGTTTGTTTGTCTTGTGATAGAATAGAAAATGATTCTCAAGATAACATAAAAACAGATTGTACAATATTTGATAAATTACGAACATTTTTTTTTAGTATAGGACATCCTCTACAAGACAAGTAATATAATTTTTGCTGTTGTTGGTGTCTCACCAACGACACATAACATTAATACATAATCTTTCATTCATTTTAAAGAAAAAACTAGATTACATTTTGAATCAAAAATCAATTATTGGATGCAATATAAAAATTGCGAAAGAAAATTTAGAAAAAGGAAATTTAGTTGCTATTCCTACTGAAACAGTTTATGGTTTGGCAGCCAATGCTTTTGATATAAAGGCTGTTGCCAAAATTTTTGAAGCCAAAAATCGTCCTACTTTTGACCCTCTGATTGTCCATACAGACAATATCGATAAAATTAAAAGCTGGACAACTGATTTTCCAAGTTGGGCAGAAGAACTAGGAAAACAGTTTTGGGCAGGTGCTTTGACGCTTCTTTTACCTAGAAAATCAATTATTCCAGACCTTGTAACGAGTGGACTTCCACACGTCGCTGTTCGTATTCCAAACCATGGTCTTACTTTGGAGCTTCTCAAAAGTCTTGATTTTCCACTAGCTGCACCTAGTGCAAATCCTTTTGGATACATTAGTCCGACAACAGCAAACCATGTTTTTGAGCAATTAGGCAAAAAAGTAAATTATATTTTAGATGGAGGAAGCTGTAAAATAGGTGTAGAATCTACTATTGTAGGCGAAGAAAATGGACAACTGACAGTTTTTAGAAAAGGAGGAATAGCAATAGAAGAACTAGAGAAAGTTATAGGAAAACTGATTGTGAAAGAACATTCAAATTCAAATCCTCATTCTGATAAAGCTCAAGACAAAAATAAAAAAGAAGAAATCACAAAAGTAGCTTCTTCTGGAATGCTTTTGAGTCATTATGCACCTAAAATAAAAATGCGTTTGGGAAATATTGAGCAAATGTTGAAAGAATATGAAGCAAGTAAAGAATTAGAAATTAATGAAGTGGGGATTTTATCATTCAATAAAAAATATAAGCAAATTCCTCTAAAAAATCAATTTATTTTATCAGAAGAAGGAAGTTTTTCAGAAGCAGCTCAAAATCTTTTTTCTTATATGAGGGAATTAGATAAACTCAATATCAAAATTATATTAGCAGAACTTCTACCTGAAAAAGAATTAGGAAGAGCAATCAATGACCGTTTGAGGAGAGCAGCGTATTAATTGATAGTTGAGTACACTGTTTCAAAAGTTTATTTATATTTTGAGATTGTTTTATTCCTATCAGACACTTTAACTTCGTTGAGGGTTAAAGCCGTTCAGAAGTGTCTGACAGTTAGTTTTATTGATAAAACTTCTCATCAAAAATATTTTTAAAATATCGCAAAACTTAAACGTTATCACGGTTAATTTTGTAAAGTTCATTTTTCCTTAGTGGTAGGTTTGCAAACCTACCACTAAGGAAAAATAAGCAAAGGTATAGTTTTTATAATTAAGTTGATTATCAAACCTGTAAATAACCGTGATAACGTTTATTATGTTACACTGTATTGAGAATGGATAATTGAAAATGTAATGATATTAAAAGCATTGATTTTTTATAAAAAATGACTTCTTGAGGAAGAGCGTTCTGTTTCTATATTTTCTTGTAAAATTATTTCTAAACTATCCAAATTCAGGGCTAAAAGCTGCCCCAAACCTGCTTTTCTGCGTGTTTTATATACACAGCCATTATCGATACAAATAGAAGGACAACCATAATCAATCTCTTCTTGAATAAACTGTAAATACTCTGGAACATGTCCATGAATAATTCTTTTTTCTCCTACTACACTTGTATCCACTTCAAAATGACGTAACCAAAGCATTTTTTCAACTTCAGAAAAAGGGTCTGGAGCTTCAAAATCAAAACCTGCATGAACTAAATAATAATCTTCTAATTCAAAATAATAACATAAACTTTCCAAAAAAGGTAAATATTCAGGTAAAATACGGCGATTTTCATCTACTAATCCTCTGCCACGATGCAAAACAGGTACTAAACGAATAGATTTATCTCCTCCTGCTCGTTGGTGCGCTCTAATTAGAAGTTCTTCATGATTTCCTCGCAAACAGAAAACAGAATAGGTTTTTTGAAGTTCTATAATATAATCTAAAACACCTTTGCTATCAGGTCCTTTATTGATATAATCTCCCAACAAAAAAAGTTGGTCATCGGTAGAAAGATTTATTTTCTTGATAAGAGCTTTAAATGTTTGAACGCAACCGTGTATGTCCGAAATGGCATAACGAGTACCTTTGGAAGAATCAATTTTTGGAATAGAGCGAGTAGAAGGTGTATTTGAAGTATTCATTTTTCAAAAATAATATAATTCTTTCAGAATAACAGTAATAAATTTTTCATTTATGATTTTATAATCAAAGTTGTGTAAAGAATTTAGATATAATTTTGCTAGAGTAAGTAATACTATTTTAATGCAACACAAAATTTTGTATTTGCAATTGACTGCCTTATCTTTATATTTACCTTCTGAAAAGTGCAATTATAAATCAGAAATTATATTGAACATAAAATTCCCTTCTAATAAATTAATTGGAGGTTTATAAAACCCTCCTTTAAAAATACAGTTATTTCGATATTACTTCGATAAAATAAATATAAACCAATGAATAAGGATTTTTTCTATTTTTTTAAAAATATAAAACCTATTAAATCAAATTTTTTTATGTCTGCTAAATTGATTTATAGTGTTTTTTTCTGTTTTTTCTTTTTATCTTTTCTTACTCAAAATTCCTACGCTACTCACGTAAGAGCAGGAGATTTGACAGCCGAACGTATTTCGGATATTAGTCTTACTTATCGAATTACTGCTATCATTTATACAGATGATGGAGGAGTACAACCAGACGCAGAAATTGAATTTAATTTTGGAACTGGCGAAACTCGTATGGTAACTCGCCTTTCAGGAGTTAGTATTGGAAATGCAACTACTCGTAATACATATACTACTACTTATACTTTTCCTGGAGCTGGAGAATATAACGTGGGGGTGGCTATTCGAAACAGAAATGATAATATAGTCAATATTCCAAATTCTGTTAATACAGCTTTTCATATCCAATCTACATTTTTGATAAATCCATTTTTGGGTCTGAATCGCTCACCTGTTTTGCTTGTTCCACCAATTGATTTTGCTCGTGTTGGTGAAAAGTTTATTCATAATCCAGGTGCGTATGATGCTGATGGAGATAGTTTGGCTTATATTTTTGTTACCCCTAAGCGTGCTGTAAATACTCCTGTTGAAGGTTTCAGACTTTTAGATGACCCTGCTTTTGGAGGCGAAAGTGAAGATGGAGGAATAGCTACAGCAACTCTTGATCCAATTACAGGAGATTTAATTTGGAATACTCCTGGGCGTACAGGACAATTTAATGTTGCTTTTATTGTTCAAGAATGGCGTGAAGGTGTTTTGATTGGACAAGTAAACCGTGATATGCAAATTATTGTAAGAGATAATCCAAATAAGCGTCCAATTTTAGAAATTCCTAGAGATACATGTGTTACAGCAGGAGCTTTTTTGAGAGATACAATTACAGGAACAGACCCTGATAATGATTTTGTGAAACTTTTTGGATATAGTGCATTATTTAGAGAGGCAAATGTATTACAATCTGTACCACCAAGAAATTATGCTAATTTTAATATTTTGAATATTCAGCCTCCAAATGGAGAAGAGAAAGCCATTTTTGATTGGCAAACAGTATGTGAAGATGTGCGTTTGCAACCCTATGCCGTAACATTTAAAGCAGAAGATCAGCCTAGTCCGAGTAGTAATAAACTAGTAGATTTAAAAACATGGCAAATCCGAGTGGTAGGACCAAAACCTGATACTTTGATTGCAGAAGTAAATACAGTAGATAATAGTATTTCATTGAATTGGTTTTCTTATCAGTGTCCCAATGCAAGTGAAATGACAATTTGGCGAAGAACAGGTTCTTTTGATTTTAATCCTGATACATGCGAAACAGGGTTACCAGCCTATACAGGTTATACACAAATTGGAGCAAATGAAATAGGAGACAGATTCTTTTTAGATGATAATAATGGCGAAGGACTAGAACGAGGAAAAACCTATTGTTACCGTATTTTTGCAAAATTCCCAAATCCAGGGGGAGGAGAAAGTTATGTTTCTGATGAAGTTTGTGTAATTATTCCAACCAATGCACCTTATATCACAAAAGTAAGTGTAGAAGAAACAGATATACAAAATGGAGAAATGAAAGTAGAATGGACAAAACCTTTAGACCTTATAGAAACTGAATTTCCAAGACCTTATACCTACGAGCTTTTCCGTGCAGATGGTTTTATAGGAACGCAAAATTATACACAGTTAGGAGATCGTTTTGCTGAAAATGATACTACCTTTGTAGATACAAATCTGAATACAGAAGAAGAAGTTTATAATTATAGAGTTCTTTTTTATTCAAATAATAATTTGGTAGATTCTTCGGCTGTAGCAAGTTCAGTTCGTCTTTCTGCAACACCTAGAGTAAATGCAGCAACATTAAATTGGAGTGCAGAAGTGCCTTGGAACAACACAGATTCACGTTTTCCACAACATTATATTTATCGTCAAACGGCTGCTGATGGCACTGATTTTGTTCTTTTGGATAGTATAAATGTCTTTAGTGGCTCGTTTTCTTATACAGATACAGGACTAGAAGACAAAACAGAATATTGTTATTTTGTTACAACACAAGGAAGTTACAACAAAGAAGGGTTACCAGAACCACTTTTAAATAAATCTCAAAAGATATGTATTATTCCACTAGATGAAACACCTCCTTGTTCACCTACGACGTTGTTTTTAGATTCATTGATTTGTGAAACCATCAATTTTGAAGACCCTATTTATTGTAGTGATTCTCTTTTTAGAAATAATTTGAGATGGCAAAATGATTATTCGCCTGATTGTGATTTGGAAATAAGTAGTTATAATTTATACTTCAAAGCTCAAACTACTGATTCTTTACAACTTTTGATTAATACTACTGATACAACTTTCACGCATGAGCAAGTTCGTTCTGTGGCAGGTTGTTATGTGGTTACGGCTCTTGATGCTGCTGGAAATGAGAGTACATTTAGCAATCAAGTTTGTAATGATAATTGTCCGAATTATGCGCTACCGAATGTATTTACACCAAATGGCGACGGAATAAATGATACATTCAGAGCCTTAGATTGTCCTGCTTTTGTCAAAAATGTAGAAACCAAAATTTATAGCCGTTGGGAACAGCTTGTCTTTGAAACTTCTAGTGAAGAAGATAATAATGTCTTTATTGATTGGAATGGAGAAAACAACAACGGAACAACAATGCCTTCTGGAATGTATTTTTATCAAATCAAAGTTACTTTCAATCGCTTGAATCCAACGGATGAAGTTTTGATTTTGAAAGGATGGGTCTCTTTGCTTAGGGAATAAGAAGGTACAATTACGAATTTAATGCTATAACGAACGGTTTGCTTTTGTGTGAACCATTCGTTTTTTTAATATTTACTCTTGCTTTCCCATATTTGTAAAGTATTAAGAGTTTCCTCATCGGCTTCTACATTTCTTAGTTCACCAATTTCTACTGGAATAATCATATCAACATCTTCAAGTAGGGCTGATAAATAATAGCCTCCACCTTCATAATTTGAAGAATTTGTATGACTCTCTATAATTCTGACTTTTTTCCATTCATTTGGTTTAGATGCCTTTCTTACCAAATATTCTGCTTCAAATGGAAAGTTGAGATTATCCTCCATATAAGTTGCCCAACCTGTTTCTGCTTCTTCATCACTATATGCATCTACAATGATTTCGTTTTCAATGATTTCTTCAATTTCTTTTTTTGTTAGTGGCATGATTTTGTGTTTTTTGGTGTGTAAAAAGGTAGTATATTTCCCTGCCCTTATCAGTGTTTTAGCGTAGCGACACCGACAAATACATTTGCACAAAATTACTCATACTCTTCCATATAATGCGATAAAAAAATAAAATCATTAGTTTCTTCTTCATAAAAATTAAATGAACTCCATTTATACTGTTCCAAAGAATTTACCAACATCCATTTTCCTGTTACCGGATTATGATGAATATAATCTAATTTTTGTTCTAACACCTCCCTAGAATAAAGAAAAACAGGTAAAGGATTACGTTGCCAAAAGTGATATTTTCTATCATTTTGAGTTGATTCAAAACGAGGTAAAACGTCAGGATGAAACTCTTTTAAGTCTTTTTTGATTTTATTAGACAAAAACTTAAAAAAATCACGCTTTACATTTGACAAACGATAAGGTGTTAAGATTTTCCATATCAAATGAATATGATTAGGCATGATTACAAAAGCATATACTTTTGCTCTTTTTTGAGTTACCAAAAAATCTAAAGAATTAATAATTAACTGTTTATATTTATCTGGCTTCAAAAGAGGTAACCATTTCAAAATCGTAGCTGTAAAAAAGTTTGGATAGATATGTTCGAATAACTCTTCATCTTCGTTTTCCATAGACTTGTGGGTGTTTTTTATTGTCGGTGTCGCTACGCTTAAACACCGACAACGGCTAGTGCTTCTGCTTTTTATGTTATGATTGATTTATCAAATTACAAAATTTCTTGTTATCAAGATAGATACAGAAATATTTGAGGATTTTCCCCTGCCCTTGTTGGTGTTTTAGCGCAGCGGCACCAACAAGAACATTTGCACGAAACGATTCATACTCGTTAGCTGTGAAAAAGTTTGGGTAGATATGTTCGAATAACTCTTCATCTTCGTTTTCCATAGATTTGTGCGTGTTTTTGTTGTCGGTGTCGCTACGCTTAAACACCGACAACGGCAAAAACAATGGTCTTTACCTTTTTGAGTTTGGCAATCGTTTTTGGTAGCGTATAAATCTGAGAATGTAATTCTTCTCCCAAGTATTCATAAGGAGCAAATTCTTCGTTTCCTTCTTCTGCTATCTTTTCAATATACTCACATAATTTTTTCCAAGCTAAAGAGGTTTCATCTTGAACATTATTTTCTATGTTTACTAGCTTGTCTTCGTAGTCTGAATTCATAATTATTTAAATTTCATTGTAATCAAAAAATAGTGAGGAATATCAAAATGTTTGCCCAACTCTTCAGGTTTTATATTTGATTGAACTACTTCACAATATGAACTTGAACCGTCTTTGCGTAATGTAGGTGTTATGATAGCAAGAATAGGAAACTCTTGTTTTAGTGAAACTTGTATTTCATCATTGCTTCCAAAAAAGTCTTTTAAAACATATCTCTTTGAGTCTTCTGTAAGTTCAAAGTCCATTTTTTTACTCCTAAATCGTTTGCCAAAAATACTAGTAATAAGGTTGGAGTCATTTATATCTGTAAATATTTTTATAGACATTTCAGAAGAGTCAATTTTGAAATAATCAGATTCAGAACCATCAAAAATAAGAGTGGTATTTACTAAATTACCATCTTTATATTCTTGTATATTGACCTCAAACCATTTACCGATAAGACTATCACTAGCAAAATTAAATTTCTCAATAAAAATATTCTGAAAATCAATAATATCTTGTATTTCTTGATTTTTACTTCCATAAGAAGCTGTTACCTTAACATCTTGGCAGAAAACAAAATTTGTAAATCCTATAAGTAGGTTTATAGCTAATGTTAAGGTCAGAGTTTTAATTGTCATCATTGATTGTAAATTGTTTTAGATAAAAAAATACCCTTACTAATTAAAATAATAGTAAGGGTAAAAATAACAATTTTAAACTGTTTTAGGCTTATAAACCTCCGTAGGAAACAAATTTTTCTCTACTCTTTCATTTCCAAAAAATTAAGATTCTATTTGACTAATAATATCTTCAAGAGTAGTTTTACCACTTATAAATGAATTAAATAACTCAAAGTAAGTATCTAAAGTTACTATATTGCCTTTTATTATATGTTCTAAAATTTTATCTGTTAGTTCTATATCTTCGTAAATAAGGCTTGTTTTAAAACGAATCTCTCCATCAGAAAAATCCATTTCATAATTACCAAAAAAGAGAGTATAATTGACTCTCATCATAATTTCAGCCATTGATTTTCTAATAGCAACAGGTACATTGATAGGATAAATACTAAAAAAAATAATTCTTTTTCCTATCTCATCAACATCTATTATACAATGAAATTTTCCTTTTTCAGTAGAAATACCCATAGTAGCTATATTACATTCTTCTTCTGGAATAGTATAGTGCCACTTTTGTTTTTCAAGGTAGGTTAAGGTTTTTCTAAAGGTACTCATCGTATGTTTTATTTATAGTATTTGAAACAGAAGGTTTCTCTGTAAAAGAGTTAAATCTATTAATACGAAAAATCATTTTCTTTGAGTCTTTTTTATCAAAATAGGCTAAATTATTGCTTTTAATTGACACTCTTGAAAAATTTTTCTTTCTTTTTTGTACTAAATTACGTGAAGGAAGTTCTATTTGATTTATGTTATTAGTTGGTATCGTGTCATCAAAGTGTAAATAATGTTTGTCAAAATCCAAAAAATAGCTATTAGCAGAACTACCAACAAACTTTTTACGACTAATAGCAGCAATTTCTTCCCTAATTATTTCTTTGGGTGTATTTTCCAAATAATTATCTAAAAAAGCCATTACTTCTTCATGTATTCTACTTTTTTTATTCATTGGGTGGAAAAGTTCTAATGTGATTAAATGAAAGGATAATATCCTTAGTGTTGTCAAGTAAACATACGATAAATATAGGACTTAGGTTGATATAGTTTTTTCTTTCAGGAACAAATTTTAATAAGTTGCGAGGAGTAATACTTGTATCAATAGCTCTGATAGCCTTATAGGAAAAAATATTTTTACTCTTTAGAAATTCAATAAAATGAGCTAATGTCCAAGATTCTGTATTTGGATCAATTTCATTTAGCTTCTTCATTATTTCTTGAAAATGTAGCATGTCAATTCTATTACCTGCTAAATCCAAGAGAGCTTCTTCAACCAAATTCAAATCAGCTTCAAATATGTAGTACTTTCTCTTATAGTTATTTTGTCCATGAGAATGTGCCATTCCTATATTATTATCCCAAAAATAGTAGCCAGAACCCAAAAATTTATGTGCATTTGAATCCTCCTCATCATGTTCTGAAAAAAATGGACCTTGTATTTCAATATCTGAAATATTTCCTTTACTACTACAAGTATGATGTCCTATTATTCTCATAATTCATTGTTTTGTAATAATTCATTTTGGTTAAATGCAGACGTAATATATCAAATTTATTTTTTCTTTTAAAGAAAATGTATAAAAAAGAACGGTTTACTCAAAGCAAACCGTTCGACTCAAATATAATTAAAAACTCTAAACCACCTTAGGCTTATAAACCTCCGTAGGAAACAAATTTTTCTCTATTCGTTCGTTTCCAATTTGTTGGAAGGAAGAAACTATCCAACCTCCACCGATGACATCATCGCCATCATAAAAAACGGCAGATTGTCCAGGGGCAATGGCATCGACAGGCTCGTGAAAAAGAACGGTAAGTTCTTGTCCATTTTCGCTTTGTGTGATGGTTGCTGGTGCGCCTGCGTGGTGTACACGAACTTTTGTAGTAGTCAGCAAATCGCCTTCAATGTTTGCATATTTTTGAAGATTTAATTTTTTGACAATCATTCCATCTCTATACAAATCATCTTTGAAACCTAAAATAACCTCATTGGTATCTTTTTTAATCTCAACTACATAAGCAGGTTCGCCTAATGCAATTCCTAGTCCTTTGCGTTGTCCGACGGTATAAAATGGATAACCTTCATGTTTTCCAACTACTTCGCCAGTCGTCATGACAAAGTTTCCTTGTCCTACTTTTTCGTCCATATCTGGAACTCTTCTTTTCAAGAAACTACGGTAATCATTATCTGGAATAAAACAGATTTCATACGATTCTGATTTTTTGACAAGCTCATCAAAACCTCTATCCAATGCCATTTGACGAATTTGTGCTTTTGTAAGATTGCCCAACGGAAGCATCGTTCTACTCAAACTTTCTTGCGAAACACCCCACAAAACATAGGATTGGTCTTTTTTGGTATCGACACCTTTCGAAACTACAAAACGTCCGTTTTCTTCTCTAATATTGGCATAATGACCTGTCGCAATATACTGACAACCCAAATTATCGGCACGTCTTAAAAGTGCATCCCATTTGATATGCGTATTGCAAAGCACACATGGATTTGGCGTTCTGCCTTCCATATATTCTTCTGTAAAATAATCGATGACGTAATCGCCAAATTCTGAACGAATGTCCAAAATATAATGAGGGAAACCCAAATCAACCGAAATAGAACGGGCATCATTGATAGAATCCAAGCTACAACAGCCTGTTTCTTTTTTCATATTGCCACCCGAAGCAGCATAATCCCACGTTTTCATCGTCATTCCGATGACTTCATACCCTTGTTCGTGCAACAAAACGGCTGCGAGCGAACTATCAATTCCACCACTCATGGCGACCAAAACTCTTCCTTTCGAATTTGGATTGTCTGGATTTTTAGTAGTTATATTCATAGTTTTGTTTTTTAAAGTGGATTCAAAGTCCACTAAAAACATGTATCACAGACTTCCTAGTCTGTGAAAAAATAGTTAAAACTAGACAGGCTGGAAGCCTGTCGTACAATTAAGAAATTGAATTTCTTACTTTCTGCGTATATTCACGCATAGCAGAACGAGCATCAATTCCATCTGTTGCCATTTTTTCTTTTACCCAAACGGCTGCAATCACATGTGTAAATTGTTCGCCTTCATCTTCGCCTTTTACTTCGAAGGCTGGCATTTCGCCTTCTTCCATTGCAGCTTCAGCTTTTTTGAGTTCTTCTAATGAGTGATTTTCGACTAATTGTTTTATAACTGGTAATTTCATGATATTAGTTCAATAATTTTATTTGATAGTAAAAGTAGCTGTTAGTCCAACAGAAAAGTTTCTAGGCAATTTATGAACTCCAAAAATAGCTCTTGAATGAATGCCTTTATCTTCTAATATTTCTAAAAACAAATCAGAAGCTCCATTTACAACTTTCGGAGAATCATCCCATGTTTCATTGGATTGAAAGTAAGCATCTATATGATTTAGACCTATACTATTTTCAAAACCTATTTTCGAATTGATTTGAGCTAAAACATTTAAAGCACATAACTTCATTGCTTCATATCCTTGTTCTGTGGAAATTTCATCTCCTAATCTACCTTGAAACTTATATTCTCCATCTAAGATTGGAAATTGAATAGCGATGTAGGCAATATTCGCTCTTACATTTACAGAAACATAAGAACCACCAGGAGTTGAAACAGAAGGAAGGGTTACATTAGCTTTTTCTAAGTTTTTTGTAATATTCATAATTATACAAAATATTATAATTTCTCCAAAAGCTCAATTATACTCTCTTCTTTACTTGTAGAAAGACCTTCTACCAATTCTCCATTTTTGAAAATAGCAAAATAAGGAAGGCTCTGAACTCCTGCTAAACCTCTAGCTTCTGGATTGTGTTCTGCATCAGTATCTAAAAAAGCAATACCTTCAAAACGCTCATCATTAGAAAGACGTTTGTACTTAGGTTTAATAAGTCTGCACGAACCACACCAACCTGCATAATATTTTACAATTACTTTTTCGTTTTGGTTCAAATTTTCTTTTACGTTTGAGTCGTCTATGTCTATAACTGCCATAATAATAAAGTTAGATTTTAGATTTCAGAAGTTAGAAGTAAAACCAAATAAAATCTGAAGTGAGAATAATATTTTGCAAATTTACGAACAAAAAACGAAATAGTTTTTTGTCCATTCTAAATATCTTTTGTGAAATGGTTATGTTTTAGAATATTTAGGTGGGATAAGTTTTGAAGGTGGTTTTATTCTAGGTAAATTATCTCATCATTCTCCAGTATAAATTCTCTCCATTTTCCCTCTTTAAAATCTACTCCTTTTTCATTTTTTTCAAAAAATGGAAATTTGTGAAACCAAACTCTTAACCAATCTTCTTGTTTTTCGTAATAAACTGCTTGTACAAAATCTATAAAATAAAGCTTAGAAGACAGGTTTTGAGTTCCTTCTACTTTTAAAATTATTTTATCGAATGTTTTTTTCTTACAATTAATACACACTTCGTCTTGAGTGAAAGAATAAAGAGAGTCATATGCTATGGTATATTTCCCAGTATACTTATTTAATGAGCAAATTTCTACATATTTAACATGTTTGAACTCACGAACAATAGTCAGAATTTCATTCAATTCTTTTTTTCTATCGGCATCTTTTTTTCTACAAGAAGACAAGAGCAATAAACTAGAGATAAAAAGCAATGAAAATGTAAAAGCATTTTTTTGTATCATTTTCTACTAACTTGGTTTAAAATTATATGCAAATTTACACAATAAAGATTACTACGTAATTTCAATGATAGGAAGAAGTAGATTTAGTTGATTCTAATAAAAAAACAATCCGTGTTTTTGTAGTCATTCATCATTTCTATGATTGAGCTTCCATGCCGTTGTTGGTTTTTTAGCGTAGCGACACCAACAACCAAATAACTTATCATACTTTTTACAACACCACAAAATTATGTATTTAGTTTCAAATCTAATATGTTTTCTATTATTCCCCACATCTAGTTCAAAGCTAACCCTCTTATTTCCAATTAGAAAGCAATAAGTAGAATTGGTTTTCTAAAAAAAACTAAATTCTTCTCAAGGAATTCAAAAATCATCCTAACTACAAAAATATTTCTTATAAAAAAAGGATTTTTCAAAATATTTTCCTACCTTTGTTGATTGTTACTCCAAATCCAAACCTGCATCGCCCATGTCGTTCCAAAAGAACAGAAAGTTAAAAAACGATTTCAAGCGAATTACTATCAGCTTGGCATCTCCAGAATCTATTCTTAATAGTTCGTTCGGAGAAGTTACTCAACCAGAAACGATTAATTATCGTACCTACAAACCCGAAATGGGAGGTCTTTTCTGTGAGCGTATCTTCGGACCTGTTAAAGATTGGGAGTGTCATTGTGGAAAGTACAAGCGAATTCGCTATAAAGGAATTATCTGCGACCGTTGTGGCGTAGAAGTAACGGAAAAGAAAGTCCGTCGTGAGCGCATGGGACACATTCAACTTGTTGTTCCTGTGGCGCATATCTGGTATTTCCGTTCATTGCCTAATAAAATAGGTTACTTGCTCGGTCTACCAACCAAAAAATTAGACCAAATTATTTACTATGAGCGTTATGCTGTAGTACAACCTGGTCCATTAGAAGATGAAGGATTGCAACGTTTAGACTTCTTGACTGAAGACGAATATTTGGACATTATGGACAAATTACCTCGTGAAAATCAGCAAAAAGATGATAGTGATCCAACAAAATTCATCGCAAGAATGGGAGCAGAAGCAATTGTTATGCTTCTTGACCCAATCCGTTTAGATTTAGATCAACTTTCGTATGATTTGCGTGCTGCTGCAATGAACGAAACTTCACAACAACGTAAGGCAGAAGCCTTGAAGCGTTTGCGTGTAGTGGAAGCATTCCGTGATGCCAAATCTAGAAATGTTCCGAATGAGCCATCTTGGATGGTTATCAAAATGGTACCTGTTATTCCACCTGAATTGCGTCCTTTAGTTCCACTTGATGGTGGACGTTTTGCAACTTCGGATTTGAATGACTTGTATCGTCGTGTTATTATTCGTAACAATCGTCTGAAAAGATTGATAGATATAAAAGCTCCTGAAGTAATTTTACGTAATGAAAAACGTATGCTTCAAGAAGCTGTTGATTCTCTTTTCGATAACTCTCGTAAAGTAAACGCTGTTCGTGGTGATGGAAACCGTGCGTTAAAATCACTTTCAGATATGCTCAAAGGTAAACAAGGACGTTTCCGTCAAAACCTTTTGGGTAAGCGTGTTGATTACTCGGGTCGTTCGGTAATCGTGGTAGGTCCAGAACTCAAACTTCATGAGTGTGGTCTTCCTAAAAATATGGCTGCCGAGCTATTTAAGCCGTTTGTAATTCGCAAACTTATTGAGCGTGGTATTGTAAAGACAGTAAAATCAGCTAAGAAAATTGTTGATAGAAAAGACCCAGTTATTTGGGATATTTTGGAAAATGTATTGAAAGGACATCCAGTTCTCCTCAACCGTGCTCCTACATTGCACCGTTTGGGTATTCAAGCATTCCAACCAAAACTTATTGAAGGAAAAGCAATTCAGTTGCACCCGTTAGTTTGTACGGCATTTAACGCCGATTTTGACGGTGACCAAATGGCTGTTCACGTTCCTTTGGGACAAGAAGCTGTTTTGGAAGCCTCTCTACTAATGCTTGCTTCTCATAATATTCTTTCTCCTGCAAGTGGTAGTCCGATTACTGTACCTTCACAGGATATGGTTTTGGGTCTATATTTCTTGACAAAAGGAAGAAGAAGTATTCCAGAATTGAAAATTGAAGGAGAAGGCATGCGCTTTTACTCAGAAGAGGAAGTTGTAATGGCTCTCAATCATAAAGCTATATCTAAACATGCCTATATTTTCGTTCGTACAAAAGTATTGAATGAGGATACAGGAGAGTTAGAATATAAAACTATCGAAACAGTAGCAGGACGTGTTTTATTTAACAAATGTGTTCCTGAAGAATCTGGTTATATTGATGAATTATTAAGTAAAAAAACACTTCAAAAGGTAATCTCTAAAATTGTTAAGCAAGTCGGTATGGCTCGTACTGCCGAATTCTTAGACGAGATTAAATTCTTAGGTTTTGATCAAGCTTACCGAGGTGGTCTTTCTATTGGTATCAATAATATTCCAGTTCCAGAAAATAAAGAGCGTTTAGTAGCAGAAGCTAAAGATGAAGTAGCAGCAATTACGCAAAACTACTACATGGGTCTGATTACTGATAACGAACGTTACAATCAAGTAATTGATATTTGGACAAAAGTAAACCGTAGAATTACAGATGAGTTGATGTTGCAGTTAGAAACTGACGAACAAGGATTCAACTCTATCTACATGATGATGCACTCAGGCGCACGTGGTTCTCGTGAGCAAATCCGTCAGTTAGGTGGTATGCGTGGTCTGATGGCGAAACCTCAAAAGAACTTACAAGGTTCAGTAGGTGAAATCATTGAAAACCCTATTCTTTCTAACTTTAAAGAAGGATTAGATGTTTTGGAATACTTTATCTCTACTCACGGTGCTCGTAAAGGTCTTGCAGATACAGCCCTTAAGACTGCTGATGCTGGTTACCTTACTCGTCGTTTGGTAGATGTTGCTCAAGATATTATTGTAAACGAAACTGATTGTGGAACTTTACGTGGATTGACAGTAACAGCTCTCAAAGAACAGGAAGAGATTATCGAATCAATTTCTGACCGTATTTTGGGTAGAATATCATTGCATGATGTTTTCCATCCTGAAAATGAAGAACAAATTCTTATTGAATCTGGCGAACTTATAGATGAAGTTTCTGCTAAGCGTGCTGAAGAAGCAGGTGTAGAAGCTGTAGAAATACGCTCTGTACTTACTTGTGAAACTCGCATTGGTGTTTGTGCTAAGTGTTACGGACGAAATCTTGCTTCTGGAAAATTAGTACAGCAGGGAGAATCAGTTGGTGTAATTGCTGCACAATCTATTGGAGAACCTGGTACACAGCTTACTCTTCGTACTTTCCACGTAGGTGGTACTGCTTCTAACATTGCAGCAGAACCAGTTATTAAGGCGAAAAAAGAAGGTAAAGTTGTTTTAGAAGAAATAAAAACAATAGATACACTTGATGAAGATGGCAAGAAAGCAAAAGTAGTTATGTCACGTACTGGTGAACTTCGTATCATCGATGTTGATAATCCTTCTAAAACTTTAGCTTCTATCAATGTTCCTTACGGTTCATTCTTGACTGTAAAAGATGGACAATTAGTCAAAAAAGACGATGCTTTATATAGCTTTGATCCTTTTAATGCTGTTATCCTTTCTCAACAAGATGGAACAGTTCAATTTGAAGGTATTGAAGAAGGTATTACTTATAAAGAAGAGTCAGATGAGCAAACGGGTTACCGTCAGAAAGTAATTATTGAAAGTAGAGACAAAACACGAAATCCAACTCTTACTGTTGTAAATGCAAAAGGAGAAGGAGCAAGTAGTAACGTTCCTGCTGGTGCTTATCTTTCTATTGAAGAAGGTCAGCAAGTTAGAGCTGGTCAGATTTTGGTAAAAATTCCTCGTTCAGTTTCTAAGAGTAGAGATATTACAGGTGGTCTTCCACGTGTAACCGAACTTTTTGAAGCCCGTAATCCTTCTAACCCAGCAGTAGTATCAGAAATTGATGGTATTGTAAGTTATGGTGGAATCAAGCGTGGTAACAGAGAGATTTTTGTAGAATCTAAGAAAGACGGTATTATCAAAAAATACATGGTTCAGCTTTCTAAGCACATTCTTGTGCAGGAAAATGACTTTGTAAAAGCAGGTATGCCACTTTCAGATGGTGCAATTACTCCAGCAGATATTTTGGCTATTAAAGGACCTACGGCTGTTCAAGAGTATTTGACTAACGAAATCCAAGATGTATATCGCTTACAAGGTGTAAAAATCAATGATAAGCATATTGAGGTAATCGTTCGCCAAATGATGCAAAAAGTAGAGATTATCGATCCAGGTGATACATATTTCTTACCGAACCAAATTGTAGATAAATTTGAAGTTCGTGCAGAAAATGATTCATTTATGGACAAGAAAATCGTTACTGATGTAGGAGAATCTACCAAACTTAAAGTAGGAATGATTCTGACAGCTCGTGAACTTAGAGATGAAAATTCTAGTCTGCGTCGTAGAGATATGAAAGTTGCTAAAGTGCGTGAAGCACAGCCAGCAGTTTCTAAACCTACATTACGTGGTATTACACAGGCATCTTTGGGTACGAAGAGCTTCATGTCAGCAGCCTCTTTCCAAGAGACTACAAAAGTATTGAGTGAAGCCTCTATACGTGGTAAATCTGATGATTTGATGGGCTTGAAAGAAAATGTAATTGTAGGACACCTTATTCCTGCAGGTACAGGTTTGCGTAAATACGAAGATCTTATTGTTTATGATGAGAAAACGTATGACAAACTTGAAAATTCGTTAGCTGATGAGAATGTACAGTCTACTCGTACTGAAGCACAAATAAACCGTATGCGTTTAGAAGCCTTAGAAAAAGATGAAGAAACTACTGAAACAGTAGGTTAATTCTGAATTTATATAAAACAAAAAGCCTTTCAAAATTTATTTTTTGAAAGGCTTTTTTCATACGTGTATTTTATTTTTATCCGTTTTTAGATAACTAAAAGATATTAAAAATCTTCATCTAAAGAGAACTTAGGAGAGTCGTCATTTGAGTTCATGACGCCTGCTTTTTGATATTCTGCAACACGTTTTTCAAAGAAATTTGTTTTTCCTTGCAAACTAATCATTTCCATAAAAGGGAATGGGTTATGGCTGCCATATTGTTTTTCACAATTTAGTTCGCCTAATAATCTATCTGCTACAAACTCAATATACTGATTCATCAAATCGGCATTCATTCCGATTAAACTTACAGGAATGGCATCTGTTACAAACTCTTGTTCAATTTTTACAGCATCTGTAATAATTTCGATGATACGTTCTTTTGGAAGTTTATTTTCAATGTAATTGTTGTAAAGCAGACACGCAAAATCACAGTGCAAACCTTCATCACGAGAAATAAGCTCATTCGAAAAACTCAATCCAGGCATTAAGCCACGCTTTTTGAGCCAAAAAATAGAGCAAAAAGAACCACTAAAAAAGATACCTTCAACAGCAGCAAAAGCAACCAAACGCTCTGCAAAATTATCGCTTTCAATCCATTTCAAAGCCCAGTCTCCTTTTTTGGCAACACAATCTAAGTTTTCTAGTGCATTGAATAAATAATCTTTTTCTTTTGTACCTTTTATATAGGTATCAATAAGAAGTGAATAGGTTTCGGCATGGATATTTTCCATCATTACTTGGAAACCATAAAAACAACGAGCTTCTGGAAGCTGTACTTCCTTCATAAAATTAACTACTAAGTTTTCATTTACAATTCCGTCAGAAGCAGCAAAAAATGCAAGGACATGTTTTACAAAATGACGTTCGTTGTCGCTCATATTTTCCCAATCTTTCATGTCATTGGAAAGATCTATTTCTTCAGCAGTCCAGAAACTTGCCTCAGCTTGTTTGTACATTTGCCAAATATCGTCGTGTTTGATAGGAAAGAGGACAAAACGATTTGGGTTTTCTGCAAGTAAAGGTTCGTGTAAAAGTTCTTTAGATGGTGTATTTGACATAGAAAATGATTTTGATATTTATATAAAAGGGCGCAAAAAACAGCCCTGTATTTGTTTAAAAAACGTTTATCAGATTTTAATTAGACTTTTGGTCTTTAAAAAGTAAATGAATAGTGTAACAACAAACTGTGAAACGAAAAGGGTTGCAAAAGTACGATATTATTTTTCTTTCCCTTACTTATATTCGTTTTTTTTGTTGATTTTAGTTTTGGCATGGATAGATAGCTATTTAATAAACGAGAAATCTCTCCACATTATTCCCTCTACATTCTCACAATCTCATATTATTTTTCAATAGTTTGTGTATTTTTACAAAGGTCGATATTTTGATTTTATTTGAAGAATTTTTTTGAAATTAATCTCAAATTAATTTTTTGTTCTTTTACAAACACCAAAATTTAAACTACATAAAACCATTTTGGAAACAAAAAGTTGAATTTTAAAAGCTAATCCATTCTATCTACTCTATGAAGTCTATTTTATATGTTTTTCTGATTCTTTTTCTCTCAACTTTCTTTTTTTCTTGTAATCCTGATAAAGAAAAGCGAGTCTCTCCTACTGAACCAAAAAATTCTACTACTCAAAATTCAGTTTTATTTTTTAAAAATATGCGAAGTTTGGATTATGACAAAAAAGATGAACCCAAACTCAAAAGAGAAATTTATGTACACGAAGATGCTAATAAAGATACTTTAGCTCCTGTTTTGAATATGACGATTGTTTATTTGTGGGACAAAGACAAAGCCTATATCATCACAGACCCAAATAAATATATTGAAGATTATTTTGATGAAAATAAAAATGACACACTCAAAATCAGATGGAAAAACCCAAAAACAAAAGCACAAGGAACACTTTTTTATATCGCAGGACACGTCGATACACAATATGAATTTGCGACACGCATGTACAACAGTCTTTTAGACAAACATGAGTTTTATATGTTACCTGATGAAATCCCAATTTTGAATACTGAAAAAGAACGAGAAACTTTTCGTATTACAATGATGGATTATTATCGTTTGGTGGGGGTTTTTAGGTAGGTTATTTTTTTATAGCTTATAATTTAATCTCATAGTTTAGCTTTCAAAGCATCGACATACTCTTTTGCGCCTTTCAAGCCTAGTTTTGTATTCAATGTTACTAATTTGACAGCTTCTATCAATCTGTTTTGTTTGATAAGATTGATTACTTCGGTTTCTAGTTTGGGTGTGAGTTGAGACATTTTTTGTTTTTGATTTTAAAGTTGATAAAATAATCTATTCTGATTTTTTCAAATCAATAGCTAGATATTCTACATAGATTCTAGCATCCATTAAGCCTGATTTTGTTTTGTTTCTCAAAAACTTTATAGCTTTTAATAGACTTCCTTGTTCATTCTCTTGCAGAATTTTCACTATCTCATTTCTTAGTTTTGGTTCATAGGTTTTGATAAAAGTAATACGTACATTTTCTTCTAAGCTGAAATAATTTTTTTTAAATGAAATTTTCTGAATATTTATGTCTTTATAATTTTCAATATCAGCCCCTTCATCTCCTTCCCAACAACAATAGCATTGTACACTTTCTATTAATGTTGTTTCTTGTAAAAACTCAATAAATTTTGCAGGCGATTTTTTATTGATTTCTTCTTTTGGATTTTCAAAATCACTACTATCGAAAGCTAACCCACAAGAGCAATTTGTATCTGAACCTACATAATAAATATTCTCTTTAGAAAATTTAGAGCGTAGATGTACTTCTTCTGCATCACTAATTTTAGAAAAAAATATATCTGTTTCATTGGGTACAAAACTTCCCTCTTCTAATTTTTGATTTGTTGCGATATAGACTGAATAACACATAATTACACTAGTTTGCTAAATGAGATTTTTGATTATTTAAAAGTAACCTAAAATTTCTTTTTTTAATTCATCAATAAAAGAATTTTTTGAAAAAGTAAACCCTAAGGGGCTTTAAAGCCCCTTAGGGTTTTGTTTCTACTCCTCCTCTTCTCCAGCCAAAACATTTCTAAGCGAATCTATGCCTTCTATTTTAATCTCTCTATCTTTTATATTTTGAGGTTGTGAAGAGTTTTTGAGCTTTTCATTTTTTTCATTTTGTTCTCTGCGTTTTCTTCTTCGTTCTGCAATTCGTTTCAAAAGACTAGCTGTAATATTTAAAAAATTAGCTTCTGTAATTATTCCAACTAGATTATTATTTGCCACGACAGGCAAACAACCTACTTTGTGTTTTCGCATCAAATCCATGGCTTCATGAATATTGGCTTCTGGTGAAACAGTATGTACATTAGTTATCATCAAATCTTTGACTGTTGTTATATTATTTTTTATATCTCTTTGTTGAGAGTTGAAATGACGCAGCAAAAGACGAGAAGAAACCAAACCACCCAAAACACCATCACGACATTCAACAGGTAAATAACGAATGCGTTGCCAGTCCATAATATCGGCTGCAAATTCGGGAACATCATCTTCAGTTACCGTAAAAAGGTCAGTATCCATAAACTCTTCTACTAACAAATCAGAAGGTTGCCAATCTGAAATATCTTCAATAGTGGCAAGTTTCCATGTATGAATGGGCTGATTACTTTTTTGTTTGGCTGCAATGGCTACCGTAATGGCTGTCATTACTTCTTCTTTTGTGGTCTGTTTAATGAGCTTAGAATAAGATTGTAACATCCAACTAGAGCCTGTTTGTTCGGATTTTACACGAGCTTCAACAATTCCCATGTATTTATCAATATCTGTTTGATCGACATTTGCTTTTTGTAGTCCTTTTCTTGCCATCGGAATTATTTCGTCCAAGAGTAAATCCTTAACACTCATTTTTTTGCCATTTACCCACTTTACATCTACTCGCAGACCGTGACGAGCCACATTCATAAAGTTTGCACGAGCATCATCAAAATCCATTATTTCAGTTACATCTGGATAAGTATCTTCAAAGGCATTCATAGCACCAATCCAAAGAGCTGCATTTGCGACTTCATCTACCACAGTTGGACCTGCTGGCAGAATACGGTTTTCAATTCTCAAATGAGGTTTTCCATTCGGACTTACACCATAACAAGGACGATTCCAACGATATACCGTCGAATTATGAACATTCAAGGCACGCAACTTTGGTGTTTTTCCTTCTTGAACCATCTTTAAAGCGTCTTCATCAATATCAGTTGTAAGTAAAACTCTAAAACGCATGATGTCTTCACGATATAAATCTAAAATTGAACCTTTGAGCCATTTATTGCCAAACATCACACGAGGACTGCGTTCACGCAAATGTTCTGATGAAATACGAGTATCGACCGACTGACGAAAAAGTGCAATTCTGGTTTCACTCCAAAGACGTTTATTAAAAAGCATCGGAGAGTTGCAAGCTGCTGCCAAAATAGGTGCAGAAATAGCCATAGCAACATTATATTTTGATACAAACTCTTCAGGTTTTATCTGCAAATGAACCTGAAAACTGGTATTACAAGCCTCTACTAATGCTGTATCGTGTAAAGTATTTAGTTCGTCAATTCCTTCAATTTTTAGTTCGTAAGTTTCCTTTCCTCGCAATTTTTTGAGGGAATTCATGAGCGCATAATACCTATCTAATGGCGTAATATTGTCAGTAGTGAGGTCAAATTTTCGTATTGTTGGTAATATTCCTGTCAAGATATAATCGATATCCTGTTTTTTAGTAACTTTTTCTAAAGCCTTTAGTAAACTGATTGTTTCGGCTTCCAGTTTTGAAAAACAATCACCCTTGAAAGGTTGAGGTTCTAGGTTACATTCTACATTAAAACGAGCCAATTCGGTTGTAAAACTATCATGATTTAGTTCTTCCAAAACTTCTAAACAAGTGGCAGAGGGTTTTCCGTGGTCATCTACCAGACAAATTTCTTGTTCTGCTCCAATGTGCATTTGCTCGTTATCGAAGCAGTCTTTTTTGAGCATCAAATCAAGAGCCTGAATATCTTTGAGTAAGTATCGTGTAAATTCATTGAGGTCAAGCTGATTATCTGCTATTCGTACATTCAAATCTCCCATAAAAATATATATAAGTGTTTGTGAAAAAGTGATTTTTAAGTTATATGTTTTGGTAAATTAATCTAAAATACAAATTTTAATTTATTATCTTAATTAAACTCAAAATTTTTGTAATACCAGTGTATGACTTAGGAACAATTACAAATTTAATTTATTGATTACCAGTTAATTGAATGTTTGAAAATAGTAGTTTATTTAATTCTTATTCCTTATCAAAATCTTGTTTAAAAAAGAAAATTTGATTTTGTATTTTTGTATGAAATAAATATACTAATTCGTTGCTACATTTTAATAGACTCACTTCAAAATAAAAAACACATGAAAATTCTTTGCATTGGCAGAAATTATGCAGACCATATCGCCGAACTCAAAAACGAACGCCCAACAGAGCCAGTCATTTTCTTAAAACCAGATACAGCTATTCTTAAAAATAACGATGCGTTTTATCATCCCGATTTTAGCAACGATATTCATCATGAAGTAGAATTACTTTTGAGAATTTGTAAAGAAGGAAAACACATTGAAGAAAAATTTGCAGCTTCTTATTATGACAAAATTGGCTTAGGAATAGATTTTACAGCAAGAGATTTGCAATCCAAAGCAAAAGAAAAAGGACTTCCTTGGGATATTGCAAAAGGGTTTAATGGCTCTGCACCTGTTTCAGAATGGCTAGAACTTTCAGATATTAGAGACATAAATTCAATTGATTTTCATTTGGACGTAAATGGAGAAACACGCCAAAAGGGAAATAATGAGTTAATGATTTGGAACTTTGATGAAATAATAGCGTATATTTCTAAGTTCTTTACTCTCAAAATAGGCGACATTATTTTTACAGGAACGCCAGCAGGCGTAGGCAAAGTAAATATTGGAGATAAATTGGAAGGTTTTATAAGAGAGAAAAAAATGTTAAATTTCGAAATTAAATAATCTCATTTAGTGGTAAGTTATAAGTGGTGAGTGATAAATTAATTTCAGAATTACCTTTACAGAAAAATACATGTGAATCTATGAAGGAATAGAAATCAATTAAAGTATTATTATTAAACGATAAACCATTTATAAATCAATTACAAATTACATTCGTAATTATTTCTAAGCTATAAAAAGTATGAAAAAAAACACTTCAATTTTTAAAATAATAGTTGCAAATTGTAGCTTTCTCTTCATACTTTTTATTTTTGGTTTTGCTAAGGCTCAACCAGAAGTTTATACCAAAGCCGTCGAAATGGCTCAAAAGGGAAATCCTCAAGATGGATTAAATCTTCTCAAAACAGAGTTAAATGCTGATTCTAAAAATACGGAGTTGCTTTATTATACAGGACTTTATTTGGAACAACTCAAAAATATTCCTAAAGCTGTTGAACTTTATAAAGAAGCTGTCAAAATAGATAAAACTAATTTTGAAGCAAATTATAGACTGGGATTTTTGTATGAAAAAGTAGATTCTATTTCACAAGCTTTTTCTTATTATGAAATGGCTCTCTCTCATGTTCCTGCTTCCAAAGAACAAGAAAAAAATACAATTTTGGGCAGGATTATTATTCTTTCTGATGAAGCTGAAAAATTCGATGAAGAAACTATAAAGTATGCCGATGAGTATTTTGAATCTGAAGATATAGATAATATTCCTCCTCCTGTTGCACTTTCATTAGCAAATATTCTCTATCAAAATTCAGAATATGAAGATGCTCAAGAACTTACAAAATCTATTTTAGAAAAGACTAATTCGAATGCTTATCCTATTCAGAAAGCTGCTTTTATTTATACTAGTTGTGCTTTTCGTTTACAGGATTTTGATGGAATGACGACCTATTATGCTAGAATAAAAGATGAAAAACTCAAAACTGAATTAGAAAATACAGCTCCTCAATATTATTATAATTTGGGTTATGCTTATTTTTTTATGTATGACTTTGATAGAAGCATGCGCTATCTTAGAACAGCTCTCACAATAAAGCCTGATTATTCTTCTGCACAAATTTTTTTGAATAAAGTAGAAGACCAAAATACAGATAAATCAGATGCAATTTATCATATCAAGAAAAAGATAGAATTGTCTAAAGAACTTTCTCATGATGCAGCTTATTATTATGACCTCACTCGTCTATTTGTGTATGAAAAACGCTACAATGAAGCTATAAAAGTAGCTGATTCATCTTTGCGTTTAGAACCTAATAGACATGAAGTTTATTTTTTGGAATCAATAGCTAACTATAAAACTAATAGAGACAAAGAAGGAATAGTAATTATACAAACAGCACTTAAAAACTTCCCAAAACTAGATAATGAAACACGTTCTAAATATTATTTTCTTTTAGGATTACTTTATAAAAGAACCCAAAATTATGGAGAAGCAAGAAAAGCCTTTGAACAATCCAAAAGGGGAATTTTCGAAGACGCATCTCATTGGGAAATCAAATCAATTACCAGTAAGTAATTACGAATTACGACCTGCCAAAGCAGCGAAGCTAACTACAAATTTTTCTCACTAAAAAACAGCATCATTTATACTAAAAATCAGAGAAACGTAGTTTCACACTGATAACTGATAACTGATAACTGATAACTGATAACTGATAACTGATAACTGATAACTGATAACTGATAACTGATAACTGATAACTGAATTATTTATCCATTGCTACTCTAAAACCAATCAAGTTGCTACCAAAACCTTGAGGGTTGTAATAACGATTTGCTGTACGTAGATTTCCTTTGTTTCCAAACCAACTTCCTCCTCTGATGCAACGATTCAAACCTTGTGGAACTCCTTTAGGATTTTTTTCACGTCCTTGGCGATAACGTCCATAATGGTCAGAACACCATTCCCAAACATTTCCAGACATATCATATGTTCCTAATTCATTAGGTCTTTTTAATCCAACAGGTTGTACCATTTCTACTGAGTTTCCTTCGTACCACCCGACCACTTCTGCGTAATTTGCGCCTGCATAGGTATAATGTTGAGTTTTTAATCCTCCTCGTGCTGCATATTCCCATTCTGATTCTGTTGGTAATCTTTTGCCTGCCCATTCTGCATACTGACTAGCATCATCCCATGTTACGCCTACTACTGGATGTGTATCATTCCATCCCCACATTGGTTCTTTTGGCATATCTCTTCCTGTGGCATCACAAAATTCTCTGTATTGTTTTACTGTTACCTCATATCTTCCAATATAAAAATCATCTAAATCAACTTCATGAATAGGCATTTCATTTTCAAAAACCGTACTTCCCATATTAAAAATACTACCTTTTACAAAGACCATTCCTGCTGTATCTTCCTTAGTTTTGAGCAGATGAGAAGGTAATAAAAAAGTGTAATAATTCGAATATACTTTTGTGGTTTCTAAAGTAGTATATTCTTTATCAAAAGAAGCAGGAAAAAAACCACTTCCCAAAATCAGAATTGCTAATCCTAAAGCAGAAAGCAAAACTGAAAAAATATGAGTAGCTGTAAAACGAGTTTTCATAAAATTCTATATATAAAGTAAATGAGGTGATTTTTGGTATAAGGATGAATTTTGAATCAATTTTAATCCAATCTTTAAATCTACAAAATTAACAAAAACTATAAGGAAAAAATCTTGCCAATGTGATTTATCTTTGTTTTAGGTCAAATATTGTGACAGTAATTAATAAAGTATAAAACCAGCTTTGCAACATTTCTTATAAAACTCATCGTAAAGGTTTTTTAAGATTTATTTACACTTTCTCACTAATGAAACTAATTATGATAAAATACTATTTACACAACTTTATTTTTTTTGCTTGTTTTTACTTTTGTGCTTTAACTTCTGTCTTTTCTCAACAATCAAATGATTTGGGCGATTTATCGATTCTAAAAATCAAAAATGATAGCGCACTTATTTATTTAGAAAACATTTCTATTCAAGTAGAAATTATAGGAAACAGAGCCACAACAGTAACAAAACTTACTTTTTACAATCCAAATGATAGAATTTTGGAGGGAGAATTAAATTTCCCACTTGCCGATAATCAACGTGTTTTCAGATTTGCAATGGATTTGAATGGAAAACTTAGAGAAGGCGTAGTAGTAGAAAAAGAATTGGGAAGGCGAGCTTTTGAAGGAGTAGTCAGGCAAGAAATTGACCCAGCTTTATTAGAAATGACAGTTGGAAATAATTATAAAGCGAGAGTTTATCCTATTCCTGCAAAAGGACGAAAAATAATTTTGATAGGATATGAAGAAGAACTACAAGATAGCAAAGTACCTTTGTATCAAATGAATTTGAAATATGGAAAAGTAAAAGAGTTTGATTTGAAAGTAGAGGTTATTAATCAAATTGAAAAGCCAACAATTAAGCAAAATCAGCTTTCTAATTTTAAATTTAAAAAATGGCAAACTTCATATATCACAGATTCTAAAAAGAAAAATTTTGATGCCACAGGTATTTTTAGTTTTGAGATTCCAACAGAAATAAATGAAAAGATTTTTAGAGAGAAAAACAGTGACAAGAATACAGAAAATGATTATTTTTATATTAATCTGATTCCTACTGTCATTCAAAAAGAAAAAGAAATGCCTTCTTCTATGGCTGTTTTGTGGGATGTTTCGACTTCTAGCAAAGAAAGAAATACAGAAAAAGAAATAGCACTTCTTAAAAAGTATTTAGAAACAATTAGCTCAAAAAAATCAGATAATTCATTAAAAATAAAATTAATTTTATTCAATAATAGAATAGTCAGTCAGAATGAATTTTTGATAAATGAATCTAATTTTGAAAATCAAATTATAAAAATTAAAGAGCAATTAGAAAGCGTAGTTTATGACGGAGGAACAGATTTAAAAGCCATTGATTTCCCTAAATTAGACCAAGAGGAAATCCTTCTTTTTTCGGATGGAATTTCAAATCTATCTTATTCAGAAACAGCTTTTCCTATTAAAAAAGATAATCTACAAACTATTTATACTATTGTTTCTAGTGGAACAAATGATGCTCCTTTTCTAAATTCTTTAGTCCAAAAAACAGGAGGAAATTATATCAATCTTTCTTATGAAACAGAAAAAGAAGCCGTAGAAGCTCTTTTATCTCAAAATTATCAGTTTTTGGGCGCAAAATATAAAAACAGAATAGTAAGCGAAGTTTATCCACAAACACCTCAAACGCTACAAAGAGACAAAACTTTTTCTTTAGCAGGACAAATAAAATCGACTAAAGATACAGAAATAGAAATTCAGTTTGGAATAGGAAAACAGGTATTAGAAACTAGAAAGATAACAATTCCCAAAAATTATAATTCAACCTCTATTCAGCGTATTTGGGCAAACAAAAAAGTAGATGAATTGTCATTAAATTCTATTCAAAATAAAACCAAAATCATTGAAGTAGCCAAAAAATATAGTTTGATTACGCCTTATACTTCGCTTATCGTTTTGGATAGAATAGAAGATTATGTCAGATATGAAATTTCTCCACCAGCCGAACTAAAAGAAGAGTATGAAAAACTATTAGCTCAAAAAACGCAAAAAATAGCAAGTACAGAAAGTGAAATTATCAAATTAGCTCTTGCAGACTATGAAGAAAAAATAGAATGGTGGACAGAAAACAAAAAAGATTCATTACCAGAACAACCCAAGAAAACAAGTCAAACGAACACAACTACTTCTCAAAGCAATACCGAAACCAATACAAATTCTACAACAGAAGCAACAACTGAAAATGTAGAAGAAACAGAAGAAGAAACTGAGGAGGAAGAAAATAACTCTAGTGAAGAAACCGAAAGTCAAACTACTCAAAATCAAACTATTTCAGATAATGAAAGTGAGATTTTAGGCTATGAACGCAATAAAACTATAAAAGGAACTCTTATTTCTGCAGATGGAGCTTTACCAGGGGCAACGGTACAAATAAAAGGAACAACAATAGGGACACAAACAGATATGGAAGGGAATTATTCTATTGTTTGTAGTGAGAAAGATGTACTCGTTTTTAGATTTATAGGGTATAAAACCGTAGAAGAAAACATAGCAAACCGAAGCAACATTGATGTAACTCTTTCAAGTGGAAGTTTGCAAGAGGTGGTTGTTACTGGTATGGCAGTTGAGGAAAAAAGCCAAAGTTTGAGTTATTCTGTTGCTGTAAAAGAAACTATTTCAGAAGAAATTCAATTTTTGAATGGAAAAATAGTAGGTTTAGAGGTTACAAGTTCTCGCAATCAAAACTCTACACAAGTAACTTTAAAAAGTAATTCATCTACTCGTAGTGGTATAGAACCTTTGTATGTAATAGATGGAGTTGTTGCAGAACAAAAAGAAAATGCTAGTCTTGATCCTAGTCGAATATATACCATAACTCTTCTAAAAGAAAAGCAAGGAATGACGCTTTATGGAAATAAAGGTGCTAATGGTGTAATTTTAATTATCACAAAAGAAGCTGCAAAAAATGGTTATTTACTACCCGATTCTGTTACAAAACAGCTTGAATTACAAAGTCAAGAAATCACAGAGTTAGTAGTAAAAGAATGGAGTGCTGATGAACCCTATATGGATTCTATCAAAAATGCTACAAAAGATAATCGTTTTGAAACCTATCTTTTACTCAAAGAAAATTATTCTTCTACACCTTCTTTTTTCTTGAGTGTGGGAAGTTATTTTATTCAAAATGGAGAGGAAGAAGTAGGCTTACAAATCCTTTCTAATGTTGTAGAGCTAGAGCTAGAAAATTATGAGCTTTTGAAAATGTTAGGTTATAAATATAGCCAATTAGGACAAATGGAAACGGCTATTTTTCTTTTTGAAAAAGTAAAAGAATTACGTCCAGATGAACCTCATTCGTATAGAGATTTGGCTTTAGCGCATCAAAAAAATGGCGATTATCAAAAAGCATTAGATTTATTTTATGAAGTTTTGATAATGGATTTTGATAAAGAAGATGAAAACTGGGATACCTTAGAAGACCTTTTTCCTCTTTTTAAAGTTATCGTTTTTTCAGAGTTTTCTAGCTTGATTGAGCTACATAAAGACAAATTAGATTTATCAAAAATCAATAGTAAAATAGCGAAAGAACTGGAAGAAGAACAAAAAAAGCACTTATTCAAAAATATGCCTGTCGATGTGCGTGTTATTTTGGATTGGAATACGCTTGAAACAGATATTGATTTGTGGATAATCGAACCTACTGGCGAAACCTGCAATTATTGGAATAGCAGAACTCAAAATGGTGGTTTTATGATTGAAGATATGATAGATGGCTACGGTTCGGAAGAATATATTTTGAAAGAAGCTATTGAGGGAGAGTATATTATAAAAGTAGATTTTTATGATGACAGAACCCAAAAAATAGTAGGTGCATCTACGCTGAGAGCAATCGTTTATTTCAATTATGGCTCTAAAAATCAAACTCAAAAAGAAATTGTATTTCAATTACAAGCAGGCGATGAGGGAGTAGAAGTTGAAGTAGGTAGGTTTGAGTGGGAAAAATAACTTTCAAACCCTAAGGGCTTCCAAGACCCTTAGGGTTTAAATTATAGTTTTTAGTATCTTTGTAGAAACTATTGTCAAGACACTTTCAAGTGTCAGAAAACTCAAATTTGCCTCTTAGCCGTTGTCGGTGTCCTCACCGACGACTTTGATTAATCTCTACCCAAAAAATGACTAACAAACAACTCGCTCAAGCCTTCAAACTGACAGGTTCTTTACTAGAACTTCACGACGAAAATTCTTTTAAAGTGCGTTCTTATACAGGAACGGCTACTCGTTTGGAAAATCTAAATGAAGTAGCTGCCGAATTATCTCAAAAAGAACTTATTGCTTTAGGTTTTAGTCAGAATATGAGTGAAAAAATTCTTTCTCTTCTAGAAAATGGAAGTTTTAAAGAGTTAGATGAACTGACCAGCCAAACGCCAGCAGGAGTTTTCGAAATGCTCAATATAAAAGGAATGGGAGCAAAAAAAGTTCGTGTTATTTGGACAGAATTAGAAATTGAAACAGTAAAAGATTTATACCAAGCTGCTAAAGATGGTTCGTTAGAAAAAACAAAAGGGTTTGGAAAAAAGACAGCCGAAAATATTGCGAATCAGATAGAATTTTTAGAAAAACAAGAAGGAAAACAGCGCATCAATATTGCTTTTAAATATTCAGATTATATTCTTCAAAATTTAGAAAAACAAGATTTCATAGAAAAAATAAGTGCAGCAGGGCAAGTGGCAAGACACGAACCTGTTATTGATACAATTTCTTTTGTAAGCATTTTGAAAGATGGAAAAACGACTAAAGAAGTATTTCAATTTTTGAATAATTTAGATGGAATAAGTTTTGATGCAAAAAATAGTTCGCCTTTTTTATGGAAAGGAAATTTTGATGAAATTGATTTGAATTTAGAAATTCATCTTACAGAAAAAGAAAATTATTATGGAAAACTATTGAGAGAATCGTCTTCACTATCTCACCTAAATTATTCTTCAAATAATCCGAATCATTTGGAAAGTTCTTTGCTTTCGGCTTCTTATCAAAAGGCAAATTCGGAAGAAGAAATTTATCAAAAAATAGGTTCAAAATTTATTCCTTATCCACTAAGAAACGGATTAAATACTTTGGAAAATAATAATAGTGAATGGAAATGGATAACAGAAAATAATCAAAGCGACCTTTTGCAACTTCAAGATTTGAAGGGAACAATTCATAATCATTCAACTTACAGCGACGGACAAAATAGTATCGAACAAATGGCTCTTGCTGCACAAGCCTTGGGGCATTCGTATTTAGTAATTTCTGACCATTCTCAATCTGCTTTTTATGCAAATGGACTTAATAAAGAAAGAGTAGAACAGCAATGGCAAGAAATAGAAGAGTTAAATAAAAAACTAGCTCCTTTTCGTATTTTTAAAGGAATAGAATCCGATATTTTGAATGATGGAAGTTTGGATTATGATGAAAATACGCTCAAAGGTTTTGAAGTTGTGATTGCTTCTGTGCATTCGGTTTTGGGAATGAGCGAAGAAAAAGCAACTGAAAGACTATTAAAAGCTATTCAAAATCCATATACAAAAATCTTAGGACATCCAACAGGAAGGTTGCTTTTGAGAAGAGGAGGTTATCCAATAGATCACAAAAAAATAATTGATGCTTGTGCAGAATATAATGTAGCCATAGAAATAAATGCAAATCCTCATCGCCTAGATTTGGATTGGAAATGGATTGATTATGCGATGCAAAAAAATGTTTGGCTCTGTATTAGTCCTGATGCACATTCTATTGAAGGTTTGAAAGATACACAATGGGGCGTAAGAGTAGCACAAAAAGGAGGACTTTTGAAGAAAAAAACGTTGAATACGCTTTCTATTGAGGAGTTTGAGAGTTGGGCGAAAAGTTAAGATTAATTCAAGTTAAAAAATTAAATTGACTAAATTTGTAGCACAATTTATAAAATAATATTCGTTTATAAAGATAAAATACTTCGTAGGTCAAAGGCTTGCCTTTGACAAAAGATATAAAACCACGTCATAATCAACCTATGAAAAACCTAATTTTTTGGAGAAAATGGTCTTTAGCAGAGCGTATTTTGTGTACACTTTCTATTTTTGCGCTTTTTGTTGCTTTGGGAGCTTATTTGTATGCCTTTATGTTGGGAGAAAAAGCCGTTTTCGAATGGACTTCCAATGGCGAACTTACTACTGTTCCTCTTCAAATTGATAGCTTTCAACATATCTTTTTTCCATTTATTGCAGAAGTAGATGGTTATTTGCTTAACAAGACTTTTTCAACTTCTTTTCTCCAGCTAAACTATTCGGCTGCAAACCTTTTTGCTTTTAGTGTTGCCTTTGCGTGGGTTTTAATTTTGACTGCTGCAACCTATTTGCGTGTTCATTGGTACGGAATTGTGCTTTTTGTTTTTGCTATTTTCTTGAGTTATTGTTCTATTGATGGATTAGCTGGCATTCAAGGACTTATGGATTTTAGAAATGAAAAGACTTGGTTTATTGTCGTTCTTCTGAGTTTTGGAGTGGTTACTTTCTTGTTTCAATTTTTTGCAAAAGGTTCTCTGCTTGTTCGCTTTTTAGTTATTTCTGCTTTGGCTATCGGAATTGGGTTTGTTGTGGATTCTCAACTCAACACACTCAGTAATCCAGTGTTTTTTCTAGCAAACTATGGTATTGTAGTTCCTATTATTTTGACATTTTTGTTTATTATTTTTAATGGACACGAAATTCCTAGAGCTTTATATTGGCTAGTTTCTCGTGGTGCAGATGGCTCAAATAGTACCTTGACCCATTTTGCTATCGTCAGTGGAATATTTTTTCTACACATGGTTTATTCTTATCTTTTCAGTATTCATGGCATTACTTGGGAAATTATTTATATTCCTCCTTTTGTGATTTTTATCATTATGACTGTGCTAGGCATTTGGGGTTTTGTAGGTAGAGAAGCGCATTATAAAAAGTTTTTTGATGCTCGTCCTGTGGGTTTGCTTTTGTATATCGGTTGGGCTTTGATTGCTTGTTCGACAATTATGTATGCCATTTCTACTAATAATGACCCTTTAATTGATATTTTTTCAGACATAATTATTTATTCAAATATCGGTTTTGCGCTCGCTTTCTTCATTTACATATTTATCAATTTTAGTGAGCTTTTAGAAAAAAGCCTTCAAGCCTATCCTCTTTTATGGCAACCTCGTAAAGTAGATTGGAGTTATACAGCTTTGGTAGCTGGAATTGTAATTACCCTTTTATTTTATCGCCATAATTTTATTCATTACAATCAAGCACAAGCAGGTTATTTGAATGGAATTGGAGATGTTTTCTTATCAGAAGCAGATGCTTTAAATAAAAAAGGAGTAGATGAAAATGCAATAGGAAATGGAATTACAAGCAATCTGACATTACAAGAAATTGAAGAGAGAGATAAAAAAGTAGAAGATACCTATCAACTAGCGAAAATAAATTATAAATCTGCTCTTCAGAAAATTTATACAAATCATAAAGGATATTGGGGAATGGCAGGAATTGCATTGCGTCAATATCATTGGCAAGAAGCCTTTTCTTTTTTAAGAATTGCATCCGAACGTACAGCATCGCCTTATACATATACAGCAGTTTCGGATTTAATGCTCAGAACAAATAATGCAGACCAATCTTATTATACCCTTCTGAATGGTTCGGCTGAGTTTCCAGAAAGTCCACAACTAAAAAATAATTTGATTTTTAGTTCTATTGAGCGTTTTGGTTTACAAAACAATGATTCTTTGGCTAGAGAATTAGAGAAAGTCAAAAAATACGCTGATTCTGAGCAAGCAAAATCTACTTTGGAAACAAACTGGTGGACATTAAATGCACTGACGGACAATTATACAGCCTTAGACTCTTTAGAATTACGCATCAAAACGCAAGACAATACAGGCGCACTTTCAAACAAAATTTTATATCAAAAACGCTTCTTTGATTTAGATAAAAAAGAAGCTAATTTAAACTCAAATACAGATATTAATTTTAATGAAAAGCTAGTTCAAGATTCAGTTTGGACGACGGAAGATTTACTCTATGTTTATCACTACGGACTGCTCAATCAGCGAGTAGCAGACGAACAAGCTAATCAAAAAATAGATAGCACAATTGTAGAACTAATCAAAAATAGAGAGCAGGTTTTAGCAAATCAAGAACATGTTCCTTTTATGCTTTTGGTAAAGGCTGTCAATCAATACAAATTAGGAGATGTTTATAATGCTTTTATTACACTAAAATATTTAGATACGGCTTATGGAAATTCGTCTTCACAGTACAAACATTTATTAGGACTTTGGTTTTTAGAACACAAACAATACGATGAAGCAAGTTTGTATTTTAATAAAGCCTATTTGATGAATAGAGGATTAAATAATTTGTATGAAGCCATTGCAATTTCCGAAAAAGTACGTTATCAAGAAGACAAAACAGAAGCTCTTCAAATGTGGAGAGGTTGGGATACGACAGCAACACATCCTTTTCAGGCAACAGCAAACGAAATGTATTTGACTCTACAAGCTGACGCTAACCAAAAAATAAATTTTGATTCTTTAGATGAAGATGCAAAAAGACGTTATTTCCATTACCAAATTCCATATTTGATAGGAGAAGAAGGCACAAAAGAATTTGCTGAAAAGCTCCAAACCATGACAAATCAAAACTTGAAACTAGAAGTAGTTTTGGATAAAATAGAATTTGATTTAAAACGAGGAGATTTACAAAGTGCATTAGTTTGGCGAAATTCAGCTACACAACTTAGCGCAGAAGAATTAGAATTCAGAACGCTTGAACGTTTCCAACTTATCGATTTAGAATTACTTTGGAAGGATAATAAATTGCTTTCTTCTGTTTCTATTTTGGATAATCTAAAACCTACTCGTGCATACCAAAAAGCTAAAAAACAATTCTATACAGCTCTTTTTGCTGAGCAATTAGGAGATACTGCTCGTTCTAGAAATGCAATGCAGAAAGCAATTGCAGGACTTCCTTTTGATTTTGAAATTTTGGAAGAAGCAATTGTATATTACAAACGAAATAATCTGAAAGACAAAGCCTATAAAGTTGCTTTTCAAGTAGTAGAAACCTTTCCTTATTCAGCTAAAGCAAATGAAATTTATGCCTTGGAGGCTTTAGATGCAGGATTAGATAATTATGCCGAACGTTCAAAAGAATTTTTGAGGTTGAATATGCCAAAATACTATGAAGAGTTTTCTCCAAAATACGACACACTCAAGAAGCAAAAAGAACGAGAGGTAGAAGAATGGATGAATGGGGGAAATATTGAATGATGAATTGTGAGTGGTGAATTATGAATTTCATTTTTTAGAAAAAATCATTTATGAAATCAAATCTTATTCTTTTCTCTTTTATTTTTGTGATTTTTTGTGGATGCAATGATAACAGAGAATTTCCGAAAGTAAAAAAGCTATCTGAATTTCCAAAAACAGAGTTTTTACCTACTCTTGAAAACAAAATTTCTAAAGATAAAAACGCTGTTTATTGTGTTACACTTTTGTATACGTGGGATGAAGTTAGAAAGGCTATAAAATCTCCTTTGCAAATAAATAGTAAAGAAAATTCACAAGATTTGGTTTTAGTTCATAATTCGACTTCTTTTAAAAATGTATTGAATGCTGATGAATATTCTTCTTCTGTAAATGTAGAAGGAGATAGAATAGAAGCAAAAGCAGAATTTGATAAATCTTTACCTTTTGAGTTTGATTTGAAAAATTTTCATAATGAACTAACTTTTAAAGGAAAAAAAGTAGCTTCTTTTGGTAGTTTTGGAGGAGGAAAAAATGCTTATAAAACAATAGATATTCTTTATTATAAGAACGATGATGAATTTGTAATCAAACTTTTGCCGAAAGACCAGCAGCACGAAATCATTTTATTCAAGACCAAAAAGCAATTTAAAAACTTTGTTCAAATGAATAATGAGTTAGAACAAAATAGAAAACTAGGAAAAAAAGAGCAAAAAAATGAAAGTAAATACTGGAAATATTATTTGCAAGATGAAGATGAAGTAGTTATTCCAAAATTTAATTTTAATATTGAAACGAATTATTCAAATATAGAAGGAAATAAAATCAAAACTTCAGAAAATAATTATGTAATTACGACAGCTTGGCAAAGAACAGCTTTTATTTTAGATGAAAAAGGAGCAGAAATTAAAAGCGAAGCAAGAATTGAAGTAACAGCAGAAGCATTAGAAGAAGAATTACCAAAGCCAAAAAAAATGCGTTTTGACAAACCATTTTTTGTAGTTTTGAAAAAAACACAATCTCTGAATCCTTATTTTGTTCTTTTTGCTAATAATGCTGAACTTATGGTAAAGGAATAAGCAATAATCTTAGAATAGAAAACCCTAAGGGGCTTCAGAGTCCCTTAGGGTTTAAATCAAACATTTAAAACCAAACAAAAAACAATGAAACATATCTATCTATACATTTTAGCCTTTTCAATTCTATCAAATTTCTCATCGTGTTCGCCTGCACAAGAAGCATCTGCAAGTACAGAAGATAGTGAAAGAATAAAGGATTCATTAAAGGTAATTGCCAACTTTGAGCCTATAAAAGACTTTACAGAAAAGCCAGATACAAATAAAATTACGTTTGCTTTTACTGGCGATTTGATGTGTCATGGCTCGCAATATCAAGCTGTTTTTCAAGGAAATGATACGTATGATTTTGTTCCTGTTTTTGAAGGAGTAAAGCCATTTCTATCAGCTGCTGATGTAATGGTCGGAAATTTAGAAACGGTTTTAGCAGGAGAAGGAAAGAATTATAAATCTTATCCCCAATTCAATACGCCAAACGCCTACGCTGATGCGCTCAAAGATGCAGGTTTTGACATTATCGTAACAGTAAATAACCATACTTACGACCAAGGAAAAGATGGTGTTTTGCGTACTTTAGATGAACTAGACAAACGAAATTTTACAGGAGTTCTGGGTTCGTATCGCACACAGGAAGCACAAGACGAAATAAAAGTGTTTGAAAAAAATGATATTAAATATAGTATTTTGGCTTATACACAATTTTCGAATATCACGCTTCGTGAATCTGAAAGCCATCTTTTTCAGCTTATTGATACTGTAAAAGTAGGACAAGATATTCAGAAAGCAAGAAAACAAGGAGCTGAAATTGTTTTGATTCATTACCACTGGGGCGCAGAATATTTGCCAGAGCCAAATTCATATCAAAAGATGATTACTGAAAAAACGATTGAACTTGGTGCAGATGTAATCATTGGAGGACATCCACATGTTTTACAGCCGTTGAAAAAATATAAAACTCAAGGCAATGCGACTTTGGATAGTGGAATTGTAGCCTATTCAATGGGAAACTTCTATTCTGGACAAAGAAAGCGTTTTCGTCATAATGGCGCAATTGTTTGGCTAGAAATGGAAAAAGTAACTGAAAAAAATCAAAAGAGAGACCCAAAAAATAATAATCAAAAAATATCAAAAATTATTTTGAAAAACATTGCTCATTTGCCTACTTGGGTCTATTTTGGAAGAGTTCGTGATGCTTCAAAGAATGAATACCGTATTTATCCAGCTCAAAATGATTCTGTTCCTTTTTCGCCTTTTTTATCTTTAGATACTCTTGATTTTATTTCAAAAAGTGGTAGAGCTTATCTCAATCAAAGTAGAAAAGATAGTGATAATGCACTGCGAATGTATAATGTAGATAGTAAGCATTTATTTTTAGATAAAAACGGAAAAGCAATTTTGAAATAGGTGCATCAAATAGCTTTTTATTTTTGTAAATAGTGAAGTTGTTTAAGAATAGATTTTGAGTGTATATTTGTTGGTGTTGCTACGCTAAAACACCAACAAAGGCTATGTTCTTTTTCCTTAGCACTAGGTTTGCAAACCTAGTGCTAAGGAAAAAGAGTATTCTTAAACAACTTTAGTTATAACCTGTAAAAAAATAGGGCAAATCTACTGATATTTATGTAGAATTGCCCTAGACCTAAAAGCTTTTATTTCTATTCTATAAAATATAGATTTACTATTAATTTTGCTGCTTTTTAGGGTTTAAATAACTTTGAAAATAATAATTATTTATACTGATTATTATAATGTGCACGCTTTTGTTTAGCTGCTTTCGGTTTAACATAACAAGCCGAACGTTGACAAGAAGTACCTAAACCAGCAAAGGCTAAGAAAGTGAAAGCAATAAAAGCACGAAAAAAAATAGAACGCATAAGTAAGATAAGGTTGAATAAAATAAAATAAAAGTGATTCTGAGTATATAAAAAAAGCTCTAACAATGAACAAATGTTTTTTAATATACTCTATTCAGAAGGAAAAGGTTGTGTTAAATCAACAGTAAATGTTGTATTTTATGACAAAACAAAGAAAATCATTTTTATTATACAACTCTTTTATAGTCTTTATTATTGTGGATTAAATAAAGTATTGTATTTTTGAAAAAAAAACATTTTTATTAACTTTTTATTCTATGTCTTTATCCTTTACTATTGCTGCTCCTTCTTTGGGTTTGCGTCCAGAATTACAGCGAAAAATCAATCAAAAAACAAAACCTATTGGCTCTTTAGGAAGATTAGAAGGTATTGCTCTTCAAATAGGACTTATACAACAAACACTTTCCCCTACTCTTCTCAACCCTCACATTGTTGTTTTTGCTGCTGACCATGGAATTGCAGAAAGTGGTGTTAGCCAATATCCACAGGAGGTAACACACCAAATGGTAAAAAACTTTTTACAAGGAGGAGCAGCAATTAATATTTTTTGTAAGCAAAGCAATATTGAACTCATTGTTGTAGATACAGGAGTAAAAAAAGAATTCGATGAGCAACAAGAGAATTTTTTACAACTAAAAATAGCACTTGGTACAAATAATTTTTTAGACAAACCTGCTATGAGTGAAAAAGAATGTTGGAAATGTATAGAACAAGGAAGTAAAATTGTAGAAAATATTTCTAAAAAAGGTACAAATATTATTGGTTTTGGAGAAATGGGAATTGGAAATACCTCTTCTGCATCTCTTATTTTGCATCATCTCACAGGAATAAAACTTGCTGAATGTGTAGGAAGTGGAACAGGATTGAATGAAAGAGGAATAGATAAAAAACTTACTCTTTTGAAACAAGCTGATCGCAAATATCCAAAAAACATGAAACCCTTCGAAGTTTTAGCTACTTTTGGAGGTTTTGAAATTGCTCATATGGTAGGAGCAATGCTAGAAGCAGCACAACAAGGCATGGTTATTTTAGTAGATGGTTTTATTGCAACGGCTGCTGCTATGATGGCACATGCATTTTATCCACAAAGTAAAGAGTATATGATTTTTTCTCATCAATCTGGCGAATATGGACATGCTCACATGTTAGAGCATTTGAGAGTAATGCCACTTCTTTTATTGGGAATGCGTTTGGGAGAGGGGACAGGGTGTGCTATTGCCTATCCTCTTTTGGAATCTGCTATTGCTTTTCTGAATAGTATGGCTTCATTTGAAACAGCTAATGTTTCAGAATCATTAAGATAAGAGGAAGAGGTGATGTTGTAAAAAGTATGATAAGTTATTTGGCTCTTGGTGTCGTTTCGCTAAAACACCAACAACTGTATTGGACTTAAAATGAGTTAATTAATAAAAAATCTATTAAAAACCATATTTTACTTCTAAATATCAAAACATTTGGTATAATAATAGAGTAATCTATGAGTGAATTATTTTTTCAATTTATATCTCATTATTAAATCCAATTATGAAATCTTCTCAATTTTTCAAAACAGCTTTATTTGCTGTTTTATTTATGTCTATTTTTGCCTTTTCTACCACAGCATTTGCTCAACATACACTCACAGTGGAAGTTTCTAATATAAAAAGTGACAAAGGAACAATAATGATAGCTCTTTTTAAGGGAGAAGATGGTTTTCCAAAAGATGATTCGAAGGCTGTCAAAAAAATGAAAGTAACTATAAAAGATAAAAAAGCAACAATTACTTTTACAGATTTAGAAGCAGGAGATTATGCTTTTGCATTATTTCACGACGAAAACGGAAATAATGAAATGGATAGCAATATGTTTGGAATTCCAAAAGAAGGCTATGGATTTTCTACTAATTTCAAGCCTAAGGTAAGCGCACCTGACTTTGATGAAGCTGACTTTAAAATAGAAGCAGATACAGTTCAAAAAGTCAAAATTATCAACTAATTTTGTAGCAAAATCATTGATGATGTTTTTCATATTTTATTTTAACGGAGCGAACTGACACTATCGTGATATTTAATTTATCTTTTAATAATAGACTTAGAAATCTATGATACTTTTAATTAACAAATGATTCCTGTTACAATTTCTGATAAAGCATTTTCTCATATTCAAACTATTCTATCAACCAAAAGCATTCCTAAAGAATACGGATTGCGCTTAATTGTACAGGGTGGGAATGGATGTAGTGGAGTCAATTTCCGTCTAGGTTTTGATAAAAAAAAGGAAGAAGATGAATCGTATTTTTTAGAAAATCCTTTGAGTTCTTTAAGTAATGACAAAGAAAGACTAGAAGTTATCTATCAAAAAAAAGATATGTTATTTCTGATAGGTCTAGAAATTGATTTTGAGGAACGAAGCAGCGAACAAGGTTTTGTTTTTCAACCCAAATCTTCAGAATAAAAAAACTTTTGTACTTATTTCAAAAAGCAAAAATGACTGATAAAAACTTATTTATCAGTCATTTTTTATATATGTGAGTAGAGCTAACTAAAGACCTTTTAAGCTCCTACACTTTTAAACCATTCTTGAAAATGCTCTCCTATAATTGGAACAGGCTTGTGTTCACCATTTATAGCTCCCATAAGTCCCATTACCCAAAAAATAACTAAAGGTATTATTCCAAGTATAGAAATTAGCCATCCAAGTAATGGAATAATATTTACTACTGATAGAGCAATACCTGCTACTCCTATACCAAGCATTTGGCGAATATGAAAATTAACATATTCAGATTTTTGCTCTTGATTCTGAACAAAAGCTATAACCCACCCTATTATAGTAATGTAGGCTATAATTCCATTTGATTTTTCTTTATCTGAAATAGAAATGCTTCTTTCAGTAGCTGTTTCTATATCTGAAAAGTTTTTTGATTGTCTTGATTCTTGAGATTCCATAATTTTGAGTAGTTTAATTTTAAAATTAGTAAAAATGAAATTTGGTTTTCACTTTAATACACAAAAAAAAACACCCAAACGGCTCATCTATAGAAGGAAAAATCTAACTTTAATAGCTTAGAAATAATTACGAATTAAAATTATGAATGTAATACACTGAATATCAAAAAAACATTATTTTTAAATGAGTATGTTATTTAATTTCAATTCCTTATTTATAAAAAATACAATTATGAAAAATAATTTTATATCTATTCGGCAGCTTTATCTTCCGAATAAGAAATCAAATCTTGTGGTTTTTGTAGAATATGAACATTTTTAGAAGTCTTATAATCTTGTCCCATTACCTGAAAGCCAGAAACTAAAATATCAGCATCTGGAAAACGCTCACCAATCTCAAATAAATATTCTTCTACTGCATTTGCACTTGGTGAAGACGTAATAATGGTTATTAAGGTAGCAGGTTTGTGAGTTGCATATACTTCTTGTAAGTCTTTCAAAGGAAGATTTTGCCCTAAATAAATGACTTGATTTCCTCTTACTTTCAATAAATAATAAGAAAATAGGAGAGAAATTTCGTGCAATTCTCCACTAGGTAAGAATAAAATATATTTTTTTCCTGTCCCAGATGACTTATCTCTATACTGTCCATCTATTGCAACAATTATTTTCTGACGAATAAGTCCTGTAATAAAATGTTCTTGAGCTGGATTAATTGCATTGGTAGTCCAAAGCATTCCTATTCTGCTCAAAAAAGGATAAATAATATTAAGCATTGTCTTTTCAAAACCAAACTGCAAAATACTCGTCGACATGATTCTCTCAAACTGTTCTTCATTGATATCAATTGTAGCAGCTGTTAGTGCGCTAATCTGAGATTGATAATCCGAAGTTCTTGAAAGAGTTTCCCTTACTTTTACATATACTTCGTTTTGGGACATTTTGGCAATCTTCGAAATACGAACCCCATTATTATTGAGTAATGCTACATTGAGCATATATTTCAAATCTTCTGAGTCATAGTAACGAATGTTTGTATCTGTTCGTTTGGGCGTTACGATTTCATAACGCTGTTCCCACATTCGGATAGTATGTGCTCTAATGCCTGTTAGGTTTTCTAAATCTCGTATGGAATAAGTATTGGTATCTCGCACGATAAATAAATTTAAGAGTAAGTAGAGTAGATTATTAATATATTATTAGTATTATATCTTTTCTTTCAAAGTTAATAAAACACTATTTTTGTCTTCCTGAGTAGTAAATAATTTATACAATAACGCAAAAATATAAAATTTGTTTAATATGATTGTGAAAATATTCAACAAAAATTAATCTGTGTTTACCTCTCGTAGACAAAAGAACTATTTTAAATCTAAATAAATAATTATAACTTTCTAACTTGTTTTACCCAAATGAAAGATGGCATCTCCTTGATTTACAACAGCTTGATGATTAATTGCTACTACATGGCAACGTTGTTTGCAAATAATATCGTGATGAAGTTCTCCAAAAGGATCTGTAAGGCTTCCAATAATTTGTCCTTCCTCTATCATCGAACCATTTCTAACAAAAGATCTAAAAAGACCTGAAAATTTAGCTCGCATCCAAGAAGTACGTTCCAAAATAACAGGTTCTGTAACTCGGTCTGCACCACGCATTTTGAGTATATCTTCTCTGTCTATCATGTCTAAATGATGCATTAAACGAACAGCACCACGCATTCCTTCTTTTACAGGTGCACGATTTAGGCGTTGTGACTCTCCTCCTTCGTATACCAAAATAGGTTTTCCCATTTGTTGAGCAAGATTACGAAGCGACTTATCTCTTAGTTTGGCATTAATAATAAAATGAGGTGCAAAAGCACGAGCATATTCTTCATTTTTTCCTTCAGCAAGCAAACAACGAAGCTGAGAGAAATTATTTATTCTTCCTCCTCCTGTATGAAAATCTAAGCCTAAATCTATATGAGGTAAAATTTCGGTAGTAAACGCATTAGCCACACGACTAGCCAGTGAACCTTCTTTGCTCCCAGGGAAACTTCTATTAATATCTTTTCCATCAGGAACTTCTCTAGAAAAATTCAAAAAGCCATAAATGTTTAAAAGAGGAATGGCAATGACAGTTCCACGTTTAGGAATGAGTAATTCTTTAGAAATTAATTGTCTTATTATCTCTACTCCATTTACTTCATCGCCATGCATACCTGCAATTAACAACAATGTTTTACCAGGTTTTTTGGAACGATATACAAAAACAGGTGTATCAATAGAAGTACGTGAAGGAAGTTTTGCAATATTGAGATTGATTTGTTTGTGTTCGCCTACAGCTACTGAAACTCCATCAATGACGATGTCTTTATGATAATTTGGAAATTCGCTTTTCATAGTTTTTGTTTTGAGTGATAAAAAATGTGTTTTAAAATTAGTTTATTACAACACATATTTATTCCAAAATATAATTTCCTTTGTATTTCTCAAATTCTTTTTTCAAAAATTCTTTTACTTCTTCTGGTGATTTTTCTAATAAGTGGTCTATTTCTGAATTGTGTGCAAACTTTATTTTTCGGTCAGTTTGATTCAAATATCCTTTCTTGTACAATTCTTCTATCGAAGCAGGATTTTCGTTTAACTTTACAGCTTGGTTGAGTTCTTTTGGAACTAAAAAAGCATTGTTATAATGGATATTAACGACTTGATAATCATATTTTTCACAAATATCTTCTAACATTGCCACGCTATATCCAAAAAAATTGTCGCCCTTCCAAAACGTATCTGGGTGATAGGTTACTGTAAAACGAGTAGGATAAGGAATACGCTCATTAATTTCAGTACAAATTACTCTAGGACGATATTCTGAAAGAATACTATCTAAAATAAAATAATCATAACTATCAATATCCAAATTTAGGAACAAGAAATCTTTTGGAGCTTCGGCTACTTTCAAAAGTGAAAGAACTGTATCAGGCAACGCTTTGGTGCGTAAAAGCTGAACATTCGGATAAATTTTGTACAAATTAGATAAAAAAGCAAATTTTTCACTATCGTACTCAACAGCTACTCCTTCATATCCATCCCTAAAAAAAACGAAAGTATTAGACATCGTAATTCCGTCAGAAGCTGCAATATCTACTATAAAATTATTATCTGATTCTGTATTTTTACTAATTTTATCAAAGTAAGAAGCCAGTATTTTGTCTTCTCCAAAATTAGCATAACTTTCTGTGCTATGTTGTGTAGGAACATATTTTTTTCGTGCTTCGTAGCCAAAAGTATCTAATACACCACGTAAAATATTTTTTATCATTTTTTTGAGTTAAATGTTATTGGTGAGGACACCAACAACGGCGTAATACCAAAAACAGCGAGAGAAATTTTCTTTGAAAAATAAAAGTCAAAATTTACAAAAAAAAAGGCAATCTATTTTAAAATTGCCTTTTTTGTCTAAATAGAATAACAAATTCTATGCTATATAATTTTAATTTAAACTGAAGCAAATTTTGCTTTACGTTCTAAAACAGCTTTTGCTTTTTTGATAATATCAGTTGAAGTAAGTCCATATTTTATCATCAATTCTTCAGGTGTTCCACTTTCTCCGAAGCTATCATTTACACCTACAAATTCCATAGGAACAGGATTATTCATCACTAAAGTTTGTGCAATACTACTTCCCAAACCACCCATAATTTGATGCTCTTCGGCAGAAACAGCACATTTTGTCTTAGAAACAGACTTCAAAATTGCTTCTCTATCTAATGGTTTAATTGTATGTATATTGATGATTTCGGCAGAAATTCCTTCTTTTAAAAGTTCTTCATGAGCCAAAAGAGCTTCCCAAACCAAGTGTCCAGTTGCAAAAATAGTAACATCTGTTCCTTCTTGTAAAGTGATTGCTTTTCCGATTTCAAATTTTGTATCAGTAGGCATAAAAACAGGAACTTTCGGACGACCAAAACGCAAATAAACAGGGTTTTGATAATCTGCAATTGCTAAAGTGGCTGCTTTTGTTTGGTTATAATCACAAGGATTGATAACAGTCATGTGAGGAAGCATTTGCATCATTCCAATATCTTCCAAAATTTGGTGTGTTGCACCATCTTCTCCAAGTGTAATACCTGCATGAGAAGCACAAATTTTGACATTTTTACCAGAATAAGCAATCGACTGACGAATTTGGTCATATACTCTACCTGTTGAAAAATTGGCAAAAGTTCCAGTAAAAGGAATCCAGCCACCAATAGTAAGACCTGCTGCAATACCCATCATATTGGCTTCTGCAATACCAACTTGATAGAAACGCTCTGGAAATTGCTTTTGAAAATCGCCCATTTTGAGTGAACCAATAAGGTCAGCACAAAGTGCCACTACTTTAGGGTTTGTTTTACCTAGTTCTGTAAGTCCGTCGCCAAAACCTGAGCGAGTATCGTTTTTTGTGTCGAAAGTATATTTTTTCATGTTCTTAAAACAATGATATAAATGATAGAAATAAGAAGAAGAATCTATTTATAAGACAAAGATAAACGGTTTTGTCGTAAATCCCATTATCAACGTCCGATTACGGACGATTGCTAAGGGAAAAATCTGTTTTTTATTCTAACATCAGCATTTATAATTTACCATTTATCACTTACCATTCATTTTAGCCACCTTTCTACTTGTAGTTGTCCTGCCACTCTGTATTTGGATCTCCTGATTGTATTCGAACTAAAAGCCATTTGATTACGAACTCCTTTCAGAATTCCGTTTGAAGAATGAATAAAATGAGTAGAACTTCCATCAATAAACAAAAAACCTGTATGAGTATCTAATCCTAAAATATAAATTCCGTTACCCATTTCTTCTACCTCTTCCATAAAATCTCCAAAGCCTGCATTGACTTTCAGTTTTATAAATTTTTTATCTACAGTTTTTCTGATAAGTGTTTCAGAAGCTGCTTGAGCCATTTTTATTCTATCAATCGGATAGCCCAAATCTCTCAAAATAGTTGTTACAAAATATCCACAGGCTATTTTTCCCTTGCTAGGTATTTGTGTTGTTCCCGAATAACTCCATTTTGTTCCGTACCAATACTTACAAACCTGCTCAAAACTATTTTTAAATGTTTTTTGTGCCTTTTCTAAAATCTTATCTTTTTCTGAATCTGTTTTGGCTGCTTGATATTCTTTTTTGAGAGAGTCTTGTTTTACTTTTATTTCAGAAAGCAGTATTTTGTAATCCGAATGAGAATAATACCAACGATAAAAAGGAGTTTGATATTTATAAGGCGAAAGATAAAAACCAATTGCTGCCAAAATAATAACGACAATGGAAAGTTTGAGTAAGAGTCTGAATAAGAAGCGTTTTAGACGTTTTAACATTGAATTTTGAGTTAAATGAAATGTAAGAAAAGCAAGTTACGAAATAAATTATAAGAAAATAATATCAAAATGATGCAACCATTTGTATTACTCTTTGGGTCTTGATTAAAATACAACTTAACCCATTTTATTCGTATGAATTATTTTAAATTAATCCAAAAGTATTTATTAATACTATTTTTTTCACTCCTTACATTTCAATCTAGTTTTTCACAAACTATAAGTCCTCCATTTCAACAAGTACCTGCTGTGCCTCCTAGTGGAAGTAGTGGGAGTGTGTTTTTTGATATAAATGCTACTGGAGATTGGATACTTACTAGCACTAATTCTAATGTAGGTGGGCGAGGTAATGGAAATGATGTCTTTAGATTTGATTATGGTTTGAATGATACACCAGATGAACGCATTTATACATTTAATTTATATGACCCTGCTATATCACAAGGAAGTGTCTCCTCTGTAACTGTAACACCTAATATTATTACTTTTCCCCCAAACGCAACACCACAGGATGTTTTACAAGCTAATCCTTATTTTTTTGGAGACCCTCTGTACCCTAGTTATATATATGCAATTTTTCAACAAGTAAGTGGAAATGATTACGAAATAATCGTAGACATAAGTGATGCAGGATTAGGATATACAGAAGCTCAATATCCTATTCGCTTGAAAGGAGGAGGAAGTAATGCTAGTATTACTCCTGCTAATGGAGGAGGTAATACTGCTGTATTTAGAACAGATGCAAATGGAGAACTTGCATGGAATACTGTTGTTCCCTCTAAAACATTGGATATGACGAATGGAGCAAGTCCTAATGGAGAAGTACAATATAACTCAGGCTCTGGATATTTCGCCCCACCAAATATAGTCTTATTAGGTTGGTCTAGTTCTTTGCCTACTCCAGTATTTGAAACTCAAGTCACAAATGGAAATGTTACTTCAGTTACTATCCTGCCTATAGGAGGATTTACACCAAATACAGAATATACTTGTACAGTTAATATCGTTCCTTCTTTTACTGTAGATGTAGCAGCAGTAGTAAATATAAATAATCCTTCTACAAATCTTACTCCTGTCAGTAGTGCTGTCGTTTCTCAGCTAGGAAATGTTGACTATTATTCTGTAAGTGGAAAAGTATTTAGAGATTGGAATGGTAACCAAGTACAAGATACTGGAGAAGAAGGTATTGCAGGTGTTAATATATTGAATAGTAATAGTTTTCCTAATTCTTGGGTTTTTACAGAATCGGAAGGAAATTATAGATTAAACTTTCTTCGTGCTTTTGGTAATACAGTTACATTTTCTCCACAAATAACAGAAGCTACACCAATAAATAGAACAGTAACTTTGTCAAACACCAATCCATCAGTAACAGGACAAGATTTTGCTATTGGAGCTACTGGAGGAAGAGTAGGTGGAATTATTGTTTCTCAAGATGGAGAACGAGTGCTGCCAAATCAAGATTATAAGTATCAGATTTTGTTGGATAATTCTACTAATTCTAGTCAAACTATTGCAGCAAGTTTTACTCCTGATAGTCGATTTGAAATAGTGAGTAGTAGTGTAGATTTTGATGGAAATATTCCTGCTACATTTTCGGTTGATGTTCCAGCTTATTCTAGTCAGACAATAGATATTGTTTTGAAAGCAAGTGAATCTGAATCTCTCACAAATGGAGAGTATATACGTCATTATCTTGAAATAAATAGTTCGACAGGAAGATATAACGAGCAAGCACAAATCACACAGCAAATAGATGAAAATGCAGTTTCTCAAAGTATAAATTTGTCGCTTTTATCAACTCCTTCGCTTACTCAAGAAGAAATCTCATCAGACAAAACATTTACCTATCACATTTATAAAGGAAATAATGCGCCTGCTGAAACAGCTTATACTGAAATGGTTATTTATCTGAATGAAGATGCAGATATGAGTAAACTTGATATTTTAGAAAGTAGTTTAGAGTTTTCGAATGTAGAAGTAAGTAGTAGCAAAACAATTCGTTTGAAATTAAATAGTAATCCTAGTGAAACAGCTCCTTTGTCATTCTTATTTAATCTAATTAGCGAACAAACGGATCTGCGTGTTTATGCTTTGCTAAATTATTATAATGGTTTTGGAAATCTTATTTCGTCTGATATATCTTCTATTATCACTACAAAAGTAGATGCTAATCCAGCACCTCAACAACTCATCGGAATCTTTAAAGCTGCTGAAGGAAATGCTCTTAGTTGGGTGGCAAATGATGGTTTTTCAAACTTTGTCATTTCAAGAAAAAGTGAAAATGAAACCGAGTTTAAGGAAGTGGGACAAATAGGAGGAGCAGAAAGAAACTGGCTAGATACACAAGTAAGTCCAACAACCACTTATACCTATAAAGTTTTGGGTAAAAAGGATGCAGCTAGTTCTAATTTTTCAAATGAAGTAACTATAAAAACAGATGAGACCATTACAGCCATAGATGAAAAGCAAAGTAGCAGAATAACACTTTACCCTAATCCAAGTCAAAATAGTATTCATTTTAAAGGAACAGAATTACTTTCTATTTCTCATATTGAAGTAGTGGATTTGTTAGGAAACAGAATTATTAAAGCTACGAATTCATCAAATTTAGATATTAGTAATTTGAAAAATGGAATGTATATAGTGCGTTTTGTATCTCAAAAAGGCGTATTTACAAAGACATTTTGTAAGATGTAAGTATTACATTTCAATTTGATAAAAAAAAAGCAGACTTTTATAAAATAATTACTTTATAAAAGTCTGCTTTTCTATATCTTGAAACTTCAAAGCTAAGCATTAAAACGCTCTTCAATTTTTTCCCAGTTGATTATTTTATAAAAATTCTCAATGTATTCTGCACGTTTGTTTTGATAGTTGAGGTAATAAGCATGTTCCCAAACATCAAGAGCTAAAAGTGGTGTTCCTGTTTTTTCTGCAAGATTTTTCATTAATGGATTGTCCTGATTTGGCGTAGAGGTAATGAAAAGTTTACCGTCATTTGCTTTACAAAGCCACGCCCAACCTGAGCCAAATACTCCTTTTGCTTCTTCTGAAAACTCCTTTTGAAAGGCTTCATACGAACCAAAATCTTTTTCTAAAGCTATTTTCAAATTTCCTGTGACAACCTGATTTTTTGGAGATAAAGATTCCCAAAAAAGACTGTGATTATAATGTCCACCTCCATTATTTCGAACAGCTGTGTCATTTTCGCCTACGCTTTCCAAAATTTCTAATAAATTCTGATTGGCGAAGTTTGTTCCTTCAATAGCCTTGTTTAATTTATTGACATAACCTTGATGGTGTTTTCCATGGTGGATTTCCATTGTTTGTTTGTCAATATTTGGAGCTAGTGCAGCAAAATCATAAGGTAAGGCTGGTAATTCGAAGGGTGATTTTAGTGTAAAGAGTCCATTTTCAGTTGCTACTGCTGTCGAATCTGTTTCAGTAGTATCTGTTTTTTTAGAAGAATCACAAGCCGAAAGAGGATTAAACATGATTCCGATAGTGGCAAGACCTGCCGTTTTGAGAAAAGTACGCTTGTTCATTAACATAAAAATTCTTTTTTAGAGTTAGAGTGCAGTTGTAATTTATGCTTTAATAATTAAATTACTGCCAAAATAGTTTTGAAAAATTTGTTTTAATCAAGGTATCATTTTTTCTTGACTATTTTTTCAAAATGAATAACTACAAACTAACTGATTTTTTTTGAATTTAAACGTCTAGCAATTGCAAGCGAACCAGTTGATTATATGTTCCTTCTTGATTTACCAAACTTTCATGTGTTCCTTGTTCACTGATTTGTCCATTTTCAATGACGTAAATTGTATCTACTTTTCTAATTGTAGCCAAACGGTGAGCAATAATAATTGTTGTTCTATCTTTCATGAGTGTATCTAAGGCTTCCTGTACAAGTTGTTCAGATTCAGCGTCTAACGAACTTGTTGCTTCATCTAAAATCAAGATTTTTGGATTGCGTAAAATAGCTCTTGCAATAGCAATTCTTTGACGCTGTCCACCTGAAAGTTTTACGCCTCGTTCTCCTACCAATGTTTCTAATCCTTCTGGAAAGGTTTCTATAAACTTAAATGCGTTAGCTTGTTTGGCAGCCGAAATAATTTCTTCTTCTGTTGCAGTTGGTTTTCCGTAGGCTATATTTTCTCTGATTGTTCCTCCAAAAAGCAAAATTTCTTGGGGTACAATTCCGATAGCAGAACGGTAAAAACTCAAATCATACTCTAAATTATTTTTCCCATCTACTTCTATTGTTCCTGTTTGTGGATCATAAAAACGCTCTAAAAGCTGAATAATAGTAGATTTTCCTGCGCCACTATGTCCGACTAAGGCAATTTTTTCTCCTGCTTTTATATCCAAACTAAGTCCTTGCAAAACCTCTACATCAGTACGGGTAGGATAAGAAAAACGAACATCTTTGAAAGAAATATTTCCTTGAATTGGATTTTGATTGATATTAGATTTCTCTGTAGCATACGTTAATTCTGACTCTGACTCTTCTCCTAAAATCTCCAAAACTCGTTCTGATGCTCCGATAGCTTTCTGTATCTGTCCATAAATATTTCCTAGTCCTCCAATAGAACCAGCAATAAACATAGAATAAATAATAAAAGAAATCAAATCTCCTGAAGTCAAATCTCCAGCTGCTAGAAGTGTTGCACCATACCAAAAAACAGCTGTAATACTTCCAAAAATAGCAAAGACAATAAAGGAGACAAAACCACCACGATAAGTAGCTGCTTTTAAAGCTGTTTGAATGACACTATTTTGAGTAGTTGAGTAACGATTTGATTCAAAAATTTCGTTTGTAAATGCTTTTACAGTTGCAATAGCTTGAATAGTTTCTTCAACAATTATATTTGAAGTAGCAAGCTGGTCTTGTGTTTTCTTAGAAAGTTTACGGATGAACTTACCAAAAATAATTGCTCCAATAATCAAAACTGGCATTACACCAAGCATAAAAAAAGTGAGTTTTGGAGTTTTGACAAATAAAATTCCTAAGCCAACAATAAGCGTAATTATCTGACGGAAAAACTCGGCTAATGTAACCGAAAAAGTGTCTTGCAAAAGAGCTACATCTGCTGTAATTCGGCTCATAAGCTCTCCAGAACGATGCTTGTCATAAAAACTCATTGGCAAAGTCAAGTATTTTTGATACAATGCTTTGCGAATATCAGCCATTGAATATTCACTTACTTGTGCAAATAAATAAACTCTAAAAAATGAAAAAATGACTTGAATTACAATTACAACTACTAAAGCAAGCGTAATCTGATTAATGCTATCTAACAAGAAACTCTCGTCTCCTGTCGCTACATCAATAAGATTTCCTGTAAGCTCTGGAAAGGCTAAAAGAACAACACTAGATAAGAAGAGACAAACCATTCCACTAAAGAAATATCCTTTGTAGGGCATCATATATTTATAAATGCCTAACAAATATTGAAAACTCTCTTTGTTGAGTTTTCGCTTTTTGTGTTCATCTTCTTTATTGATTTCTGTAGAATCTTTTATAGATTCATCTGAAATAGATTCTGTCTTTTGAGACTGTCCATTTCTGTTTATATTTTCTTTTCCGTTCGTATTTTTCATAGTATGTTTTAAAACGATAGTACGTCTAATTTTCGAAACGCAAAGATACGGTTTTTGTTAGATAAGTGCTAACTCAAGATAGGTTGATAAAAACTTTGTTAGTCGTTTTGATATTCTTAAAATAACTTTGAAAATAATTTAGTGTAGCCAAATGAATACACAGTTTTATATTTTATAAATATACCCTGATGTTTTATTGTATTCTGAGAGTTTTTTTTTATCTTTCCTACATTAGAATAAAATCAATACAGAAAAACAATCTTTTTAGCAGGTACTAAAAAATCATGTTGCATTCCTTTCAACTTTTTATCAAAAATAGTTTATCGTCATTTCTTTTTGTGATTTTCTTTCTTTTCCTATTTGTTTTTCAAAATACGGCTTCAAACCTCTATGCACAGCAAATTGCATTAGATTGGCGTTTTGATAAACTTACTTCTCAGGATGGATTATCTCAAAATACAGTTACGGCAATGCTTCAAGATAACTTGGGTTTCATTTGGATAGGAACTCAAAACGGATTAAATCGATACGATGCTAGTAATTTTAAAACCTATAAAGTAGAACAAAACACAAATTCAATCCCTGATAATCATATTACTTTTTTATTACAAACCGAAGATAATTTTATTTGGATAGGAACTCAAAGTGGAGGACTCTGTAGACTCAATACTATTACAGAACAATTTGAAGTTTTTGCTTATGAGCCACAAAATCCACTTAGTTTGAGTGCAGGAGCAGTTACTTGTATTTTAAGAGATTCTAAAAAAAGAACTTGGATAGGTACTTCTATTGGTGGCTTAAATCTTTTTAATCCACAAACCCAAACATTTGACCATTATAGAAATGATGAGCGTAATCAAAATTCATTAGCTCAAAATCATGTTACTGATATTATAGAGGACAACCAAAAACGCCTTTGGATAGCAACTGCTGAAGGTGGTTTAGACCGTTTTGAAGAAAATGAAAATAAATTTATTCATTTTAGACCAAGTATTTATGGAAGTAGTTCGAGTGCACCAAGTAGTGAACAAATAATAGGATTAGAGATTATTGAAAATGATGATTCGAAAAGAAATAAATTATGGATTGCTACTCGTGATGGAGGGATTAATATTTTAGACTTAGATACTGAAATTTTTACCGTTTTGGAAGCTGATGAACAGAAAACAGTAGATAAAACAGGAAAACCAACCACTAAAAATATTTTTTCTGGAAAGATAGTGACTACTTTTGAGAATTTTGGAGATGAGATTTTTATAGGTACACAAGAAGATGGAGTTTTGATTATCAACCCTTCTACAAATCAAATAAAAACCCTTGAATCTAATCCTTCTCTACGTTATTCGCTTAGTAATAATCATATCACATGTGTTTTTAAAGATAATCAGGGTAGCATTTGGATAGGAACACTTGCCGAAGGAATTAATAAATTTAATTCTATCAAAAATAAATTTGCTCATTTTAGAGAAGAAGCAGACAAATCTAAAAGTCTTCCAGATAGTCGAATAACAAGTATTTTTAAGACAACTACCAATAATCTTTGGATAGGAACAGCTAGTGGAGGAATTACCATCTTGACTCCTAAAAATGAAAAAGAACGAATTTTTAATACTTACCAACATAGAGAAAAAGATGAAACTACGATTGCTAGTGATAAAGTATCAGTGGTTTATCAAGACAAGCAAAATCAAATTTGGGTAGGAACAGCAGAAGGTTTGGAAATTTTCAATGAAAAAAAAGAGACCTTTGAACAGATTTTGATTTATAATGAAAAACTAAATAATCCTGACAAATTATCCATAAAAGCAATTTATCAAGACACAAAAAATAACTATTGGATAGGTTTATATCAACAAGGATTATTAAAACTTTTGCCTTCTGGAGAAACACAACTTTTCAAAACTGAAATATATAATGATTTTAGCTTGAGCAATAACTATGTCCGTGTAATTTTTGAAGACAGAATTGGGAATCTTTGGATAGGAACAGAAGATGGACTAAATCTATACGACAACAGTCCAAATAGTGAGAAATTTGTGCGTTATATGCATCAAATCGAAAATCCAAATAGTATTAGTAATGATGAAATTTTGTCTATTACAGAAGATGATGATGGCAATATTTGGATAGGAACAGCAAATGGACTTAATAAATTTGATGTGAAAAAAGGTGTTTTTACAGTTTTTACTGAAAAAGATGGTTTGCCAAATAATATAATTCATTCAGTAGTTTGTGATTTGCAAAACCGTATTTGGGTAAGTACAAGCCAAGGAATAGCAGAACTTGACCCTTATTCTAAAACAATTCGTTCGTATGATATTTCAGATGGTTTGCAGAGTAATGAGTTTATTTCAGGTTCAGTTTATCAAGAAAGAATTATTGACAAAACTACAGGAGAGGAAAAGCAAGGATTTATTTATTTTGGGGGGATAAATGGGTTTAATCGCTTTAACCCTGATAGTTTGAGCTATAATACAAGTGTTCCCAAACTGGTTTTTACTCAGTTTTCGCTTTTTAATAAAGTGATTTCTCCTTCTAACAAAAATTCGTATTTAGAAAAGACAATTCCTTATACTAAAGAAATTACGTTGCCTTATGATGCGAATGTGTTTTCAATTGATTTTTCAGTTTTAGATTTTATTGCTCCTCACAAAACCAAATACTCTTATTATTTAGAGGGATTTGATAAAGAATGGCATTCTACCAATCGAAATTTTGTTACTTATACCAATCTTGCTTCAGGAAGTTATACTCTGAAAGTAAAAGGTTCTAATAGTGATGGGATTTGGAACGATACAGGAATTGAAATGAATATTATTGTAACTCCTCCTTTTTGGCGAACATGGTGGTTTACTACTATTAGTGTTTTTCTTTTTTTAGTTATTACAATAGGAGGATATAAAATTAGAACCTACCAAATTCAAGAACAAAAACGTCGTTTGGAGTATCAAGTAGAAGAAAGAACCAATGAACTGGCAGAAAAAACATGGGAGCTAGAAAGCCAAACTAAACAATTAGAAAGTCAGAACTCTTTATTAGAAACCCAATCAAAAGAAATTCAGGTAGCTTATGATAATGTAAATATTTTGAGTGAGGTAGGACAAAAAATCACGTCTACTTTGGATATGAGGCAAATGATAGAAACAGTTTATCAAAATGTAAGTGGACTAATGCCTGTTGATAGATTCGGAATTGGTGTTTTTAATGATGAATTTCAGCGTTTAGAATTTCCATTTTTTGTAGAAGGTGAAACCTATTTTCCATTTCACACCAAATCATTGAATGATAAAAAACGCCTTTCTGTAATTTGTTATGAAAAGCAAAAAGAAATTGTTATCCAAGATTTTCAGAAAGAGAATAAAAATTATGCTACCGAATATGCCAATGATGGAATAGAAATGGAACTTGGCAAAACGCCAAAATCAGCAGCTTATTTTCCACTTAGTGTAGAACAGCATGCTATCGGAATTCTGACAGTCCAAAGTTTTCAAAAAAATGCTTATTCTAATCAGCATCTCACTATTTTGCGTTCGTTGGCAGCCTATACGTCTATTGCCTTAGATAATGCACGAGCTTACAAAACCATCGAAACTAACAACAGAAATATTACAGATTCGATTCGTTATGCACTTACTATTCAGCAGGCAATGCTTCCAGAAAAAGAGCTTATGGACTCGCTTTTTGATGCTCATTTTGTAATTTTTAAGCCACTTTCTATGGTTTCAGGAGATTTTTATTGGGTTACAAAAGTAGAAACAGAAGTGGAGGGAAGCATTCAAACACGCATCTATGCAGCTATTATAGACTGTACAGGACATGGCGTTCCAGGAGGATTTATGTCTGTTATTGGAAAAACTCTTTTAGATGAAATTGTACAGACACAACAAGTAAAAGAACCCTCTAAAATTTTGGAATTATTAGATAAAAATACTCGTGCTGTTTTGAAACAAGAACAAACTTCAAATGATGATGGAATGGACATTGGGCTTCTTTGTTTAGAAGAAGATAAAGAAGAAGAAAAATTTAAAATTACTTTTTCAGGAGCAAAACGACCTTTGTATTTTATTGAAAAAACAGATTCATTGTCCAAATTAAAAATTATCAAGGGTAATCGTCGTTCGATTGGAGGACGTACTAGAAACAATCCTGTTCCATTTACTGACAATGAGATTATTTTGAAAAAAGGAGCGTTAATTTATCTTACAACTGATGGGTTTGCAGACCAACCCAATCCAGAACGTAAAAAAATTGGTTCTCTTCATCTTCGTAAAATAATAGAAAATAATTCTTTAAAAATGATGACAAAGCAAAGAACAGAACTATTAAATATTTTAAGAGAGCATCAACAAGAAAGCGCACAAGTAGATGATATTAGTTTAATAGGAATTAGAATATAATTTTATAAAAATATCAAACGAAAGTGTTTTACATAAAAAAGCAACCTCAAAGAAGTTGCTTTTTATTTTCATGAAGAGATAATTAATTACAGTAACATTCTAATGTAGAAGTCTGTAATTCAATGCTTTATTTTTTCTGATTGAATTAGTCAATATAATATGTTTCGTAGCTTGTTTTGTCTTGACCAACAATTTGCAAAAAGTAAGTTCCTTGAGTTAAATCTTTAAGGTCAAATGTACGAGCTTTGCTTTCCTCATTGATAGTTTCTTCGTACAAAATATTACCTTCTAAATCTGTAAGAGTTAATTTTACAGTTCCTTTGTTATTCTCTACAGATGCAAAAACTTTATTATTGGTTGCTTTTGGAGAAAATGTAGCTATGAAATCATTTTTCAAAGTATTTTTCAAAACAACAGTTCTTTTTTCATTGTATGTTTCGCCTTCTACAATTACTGTATAAGTTCCTTCACCAATGGCATTCATATCGTAGATACGTTGAATTTGAGCTTTTTTACCAAGAGCTTCTGAATATACAAGTTCTAAATTTGTATTATAAATCTTGATGTTGAGTTTTTCTTGTTTTTCATTATCAAATTTCAAGATAAATTTGTTGCTATTTGGTAATGCCTCTACAGTTGCAGTTATATTGTCTTCATCAGCAAAAGCAGAAGTAAATGATGTAAAAGAAAGTGTAATAGCAAAAACGATGGCGAAAATTGAATTTAATGATTTCATAGTAATGGATGTTTTTAGAGAATTTGAAATAAATAAGTTTGAATAATATATTTTTTCGTTAGTGAGACTTCTTTTTTTGTTTTTTCTGTCTGTATTTGTTTTCGTTTGATGTTACAAAGCTAACGGCTTATTTTGATACAAGTTACAATTCAAAAATACGTTTTTGTTAACAAAGTATTTAACTAAAAAATGTGCAACCCGAAATTATAATAAATATATTTGCTTTATTTCAAAATAAAATTTTATATATTGTTGATTTTTGTGTGTTAAATTCTGCTGTTTTAATATTTTAAGTTAAGTTCTAAACCTCTCAAAAAACGAATTCATAATAAATCACAACATCGAAAATAAGATGCAACCCCTCATTTGTTAGGAAGCAATATTCTGTTTAATTTATTTTTTCAAAATATTATTTCGCTTAGTGTGTTTTCTTTGTTCTTAACAATTTGTTAATATAGAATATGTTAAAAATAATTAAAACAAAAAATAAAAATAAATTTAGTTGATTTTGTACCTTCCTTTGTAATTTTTGGTGTGTTCGACAAAAAAAAGCAACTTCTAAAAAGCTGCTTTTTCAAAAATACTATTGTTAGATACAATCAATATCAAAATGCTGTATCATCTAAAGATGGATAAATAATTTTGGCTCTTCCGACAATTTAACGAAATTATAAAATAGTGTGCGTTCGTTTTAGCTTCGCTGAGGGTTACACCGTTCTCAAAAACGAACGAAACGCTTCCTCAGAAGCGTGATATTGCTTAAATCACGCTTCTGAGAAAGCGTTTCGTTCAACTCTAGGGAGTTGAACACACTATGTTTCGCTAAAAAGTCGGAAGAGCCATAATTTTTTAGCATTTTGTTCCATTGATATGATAGCTAGTTTTTTCTATTTTTAGATAAAAATAAATTACTAAATGCTGGAAGAATTAAGAAATCACATAAATGCTATTACACCTCTAACCTATGAAGAATTTAGCTTTGTTTGTTCATTATTTGTTGAAAAAAAAATCAAAAAAAAGCAGTTTCTTATCAAAGAAGGTGATAGTGTAAAGTATGCTTATTTTATAGTATCAGGACTCTTGAAACTTACTTATGTCGACGATTTGGGTAAGGTTCATATTGTTTCTTTTGCTATGGAAGATTGGTGGGAATCCGATTTTCAAGCTTATTTTACTCAATCAAAAGCTCGTATGTCTTTACAAGCTATTGAAGATACATCTGTGTTGTGCCTTTCCCTTAAAAATTATCAAAAAATGTGTCTAGAAGTTCCAAAGATGAAAACCTTTTTAATAGAGATGTCAAATAAAGGATTCATTGCTTCTCAGCAGCGCATACTCTCATTATTAACAACTAGTGTAAAAGAGCGTTATGAAAAGCTGCTTCAAAAATATCCATTATTATTTCAAAGAGTACCAAAAGCTCAACTTGCTTTATATTTAGGCTGTTCACGAGAAACTCTGAGTCGGATTTCTTCTTGACAAAACCTTCATTTGAATTTGTGATATATATCACAATTTTTTCTTTTTCAAAAGTACAATTTTGCATTATAAATTTTTAATCATCCAGAGTATATTTACTCAAAAACAAGAAAAAAAATGCAAAAAAGAACTATCAATCCTTGGCAATGGCAAAACCAACGTAGCTATGTACAAGCTGTAGAAGTAAAAAATGTAGAAAGCACACTCTACATAGCAGGACAAACAGCTATAGATAATAATGGAATTTCTAGTGCTGCTGATATGAAAAGCCAAATAGTCCATAGTTTACAAAACTTAGAAAAAGTCATATATGAAGCTGGTTATGAGTGTAAAAATATTGTGCGCTTAAATATCTATACAACTTCTTCAGAAGATTTTTTTGCTAACTTCGATATTATTCAGAACTGGATATCCAAACATGAAATAGAACAAGCATCTACTGTACTTGAAGTGAAAAGTCTTTTTGAAACATTAACTGTTGAATTAGAAGCTACAGTAGTGAAATAAGAGCATTATAGTAAAGATTAATTTTTTACTTATTCATTGTACATATATAAGAAATAAGAATTAAATAAACTACTATTTTAAAACATTCAATTAACTGGTAATCAATAAATTAAATTTGTAATTGATCCTAAGCAGTTACTATCATGCTTTAAAAGTATTCATAAAATCAAACTTTCCTCATTCCAATCAAAGAAAAGGAGTGAGGAGTTTTTTATAAAAAAAACTGATTAAAGTGTGATTTATATTGATATAATCTTGGTATTTTATTATCGTTTGTTTAAATTAATAAGAATATTTATGGAATTCCAATTTTACTAAATTAGACAACAAAATGAAAGCACTTCATACAAGCAAATACTACGAAATTTCATTTGATAAAAGCAAATCATTGATTATGCATAAAGCTCTACCTGCTACCTTAGATATGAGTGATGAAGATTTTAAACAGGAAATGCTCTTATTTGCAGAAATGTGCGAAACATACACTCCCACAAGAGATTTAGTCAATTTAGTAAACATGAAGTATTCTATTGCTCCCAAAATGCAAGAGTGGGTAAATACAGAAGTCTTTCCAAAATTTATGAATATAATAGATAGAATGGCATTAGTTATGCCTTCTGGAATTTTTGAAGTTGTAGCTCTTAAGCAAACTATGGAGGAAGAAATAGCTCAAAATTTCTATCAAAAATATTTTGACGATGAAGAACAAGCCTTAGAGTGGGTAATGGAATAGATTCAATTAAAAATAGTATTTTGTAATATAATAGAGATGTCAACAAATTTTCCATCTATTGTAGCGTATCACTACAAGCATATATAAATTTTGCTGTATTTTTAAATGTGCTCTAAAACTAAAAGGATGACTAAATAGTGTGAGACAGTTTAATAATTCGTTAATTTCGTTTGTGAAAAATGTTTTGTAGAGGATTTTATTTTTTTCATTAGAAATAACTTTGTATTTTTCTAAACAAATTTTAAATATTACAAAAATAATGAAGGTATTGTAAGGGTAATACGAAATTATGACATTCTGAAAGAGTGCTATACTTTCTATACATCATGTACCTCTTCACAAAAAAACAATGATTATAAGAATAGCAACTCAGGAAGATATTACTGCTGTAGAAAAACTACGAACTACTGCTTATCAAACTGCAACTGGTTCAATAATATCTGATACTTCATTTTTGCATTGGAATGAAAGTGATGAACAATCCATTACTCTAATATTAGAAAATGAGGAAAAGCAAATTATCTCTACTTTGCAAGGAAAAATTCTGATTACAAAAGCAGAACTAGAAAAGTTCTTTGATATATCCTTGAACACTTCTTTTTCCTTTCCTATTTTCCCTACTTTTACTATAGGTAAAGCATCTACTTTTTTAGAGTATAGAGGCTTAGGATATACAGCCATCATGAGAATATTATTTTTACAAGCCTGTTTGAATTCTGAAATTCAATCCATTAGCTCTACCATGCAAGCAGATGCTTCAAGAATTCCTTTATTAAAACAAATGGGTTATTTTATTGAGGAAGCTGATATTAGTCATCGAAAAAATAGTCATTTTAATAATACAAGTGCAGCTCTTTTTAATCTTTTGCACAAACAAAATTTTGTAGAAGCTATAGCTGTTGCCAAGAATAAAATTATAACTCCAATTTCTGCCATTGAAATACAAGACGAACTACTATTGACAATGAAAAAGAAAATTAGCTATTTTTGTATCAAAAAAAATGAAAATTCTACAAGTAGTATATTATAAGAATATAGACTTTGTTCATAGTGTTCCACTTTAAAAGATATTTATAAAATCAAATCTTCCTCATTCCAATCAAAAAAGAGGAAGATTTTTTGTGTATTTGATGATTATCCTTTACTAACAGCAAAACCAACTACTAAAACATCATCAATTTGAGGTTCATTTCCCTTCCATTTTTCCATTACTTGCTCTAAGGTAGAACATTGAGTTTCTAGATTTTGAGATGTTCTTTCTGTATTGTTTATATCTACTAATAGTTTTTTGAAGTTTTTAGACATGAATTTTTTACTTGTTTGTTCTTTTCCTTCTTCATTGTTTCCTCCAAATTGGTCGCTATATCCATCAGACGATAAATAAACATTCATCTCTTCATTTAAGTCAATAGAATGTGTTTTAAATTCTCTTTTTTGTTCATTTTGCCAACCTCCAATTGCTCGTCTATCTCCTTTTATTTCTTCAAATTTTCCATTCTTTACAATCCATAAAGGACGGTTTGCGCCTGCAAATTCTAGTGTATGTTTTTCTCTATTTATAACACAGAGTGCTATATCCATTCCATCTCTAGAAGTATTTAGGTTAGAACTAGAATCATAATCTTGTTTTAAAATGGTGCGAACACCTTTATGCAATTCTTCTAAAATATCAGAAGGATAAAATATATTTTTCTCATTTATAATTTGATTGAGTAAATTATTTCCAATAATGGACATAAATGCACCTGGAACACCGTGTCCTGTACAATCTACAGCAGCAACAATTATTTTTTGTTCTTTTTTATGCTCTGAAATCCAATAAAAATCTCCAGAAACAATATCTTTTGGTTTGAAAAATACAAAATGATTTTCTAAAATAGTATCTCGTTCTTCTTTAGGAGGTAAAATAGCATCTTGAATACGTTTTGCATATTTCAAACTATCCGTTATTTTTTGGTTTTGGCTTTGCAACTCTATCGTTTTTTGTTCCAAATCAACTGTTCGTTCTGCTACTAATTGTTCTAATTTTTGATTTTGAGATTCTATTAAATAACGTTGTCTTATTTCATTTTCTATTTTCTGATTTTTTTCGGTAATTGTTTTTTCAGCAAGCTGATTTTTAAGCATATTTATACGGTCTGCAAGACCTAGAGATAATAAAATGACTTCTAAAGCCGAACCAATTTGTATGGCATAAGTAGTGATAAAATTAGTAGATAAAAGCCCAAAGCCTTTAAAAATACTACATAAAATACCTAACCAAAACAATGACCAAGCTATTAAAAAATAGATAGCTGATTTGTAACCTCTTCTATAACTCATCACACCCATATAAAAAAGAAGTGTAGTAGCCACAACTCCAGTAATAGAACTTACCTTTATCATCACTTTATAAGGCAGAAAAAAAGTCAAAGAAAGTTCGATAATAATTAGTGCAACAAAGACTAAAACGAGTTTATCTGTTTTGGGAAGTAGTTTCTTCAAATGCAAAAACTGTCTAGCAAAAAGAAGAGAAATAAAAGAAAAACAACTAATAGAAAAAGGAATAGCAATATCATTAAAAGGATAGAAATTAGACCACAAATATTGAAATCCTAATCCATTAAAAGCAAGTTGAAAAAGAGCAATGGAAGCAATTGTCAGAACATAATAAAGATAAGCTCTATCCCTCAAAGAGAAAAAGATAAACAAGTTATAGAAAATCATCACGACAATTATTCCATAATAAATCCCAAAACCAAATCTATCATTGGCTGTCTGTTCGCTAAAGGCTTGAGGTTGCCAAAGAACTAAAGGAAAAGTCATTGTTCCTTGTGTTCGGCAACGCATATAATAGGTTGTTGTCTTTCTAGGATTAATATTTAACACAAAAATTAAGTCAGCATCTTTTATTTCTCGTTGGGTGTAAGGCATCTTGTCGCCCAGTAATTGCACTTGAATAATATTTTGTGCGCTATCTACTTCGTATAGCCAAACCGAATCTAATAAAGGATATTGTATTTCTAACCAACGATTTTGAGAGTTATTAGTAGCATTTTCAATCTGAAATCTACACCAATAAGTAGAAGAAGTATAACCAAAATTTGGTTTGGCTTCCTTAGAATTTTCAAAATTTAAGCTTTTTATGGCTTGCTGAATAGATAAAAAACCTGTCTTATCTTCTGCAATTTGAGAAGAACTAGAAATAATTAATTTTTCTTGTTGGCTTGAGAGCCAAATTTTCTCAAATGATTTATCTTGAAAAGAGTTAGCCTTATTTTTTTGAGCCTTCACAAAAAAAACAGGAATACATATAAGAAAAACTACTATACAGAGTTGTACATAAATTTTATAATAATTGTATTCTCTATTTCTCATATTAGTTTTTATTATAAATAGAAGGCTTTTCTATTCGAATAAATAGAAAGTAAAAAAGTATATAGTGTAAGGTTTAACAAACTCTAAATTAGGCTTTATTTTTGTATTTTCAAGTAAATAAAAGCAAAAACTCTTTATAAATCAATTCATTACAAATTGAGGTCTAGTACACTTTTTTTTAGCTAAATAATATATAATTTTTAAACTCATCTTTTGAATATCACGAAACTATGATAAATCGATTACTTTTTTTATCTTTTTTTACTTTTGTGACCTTTTCTTCTCTTAGAGCGCAAAATTCGCTTTATTCTGGAAATTATATTTGGAATTGGGCAACCGTTAATGCTGCTGCATTAGGAACTGAAAATGCCTTAGATATAAAGATGAACTATCGCAAACAATGGTCTGGAATACAAGGTGCTCCAAATAGTTTTTCATTTTTGGCACAAACACCACTTTTTCAAAACAAAACAGAAGTTTTATCAGCAGCTTATCACGCCACAGGATTAGAAACCTATCACAATGAAGCAGGACTATGGAGTGAAACAGGTATTTATGCTCGTTATGCGTATCATCTGACACTTTCACAACGTGATGAATGGGATGCAAATTCTAGACTTCGAATGTCTTTTGGTGCTAGTTTTGGACTCAAAACTATTGGCTTTGACGCATCAAAGGCGACTTTATACAATCCAAATGATAACGCTATTCAGAACAATCAACAGAGCACAGTTCCAGATGCAAATATAGGTGTTTGGCTACAAAATGACCGTTTTTTTGGTGGTTTTGGTGTTTATCAATTATTCGAAAATAATGTAAATATAGGACAAAATACCACTGATAATTTGGAGCGTTATTATAACTTATCAGCAGGAACAGTTATAAATTTAAGTGAAAATTTTGTTTTATCTCCTTCTTTTTTGATGAGTATCAACAAAACAACAGATATGAACTGGGATTTGAATACAAAACTATCTTATACTGATTTGATTTGGGTGGCAGCCAATTACCGTCATAAAAGAGCTGTTCAGACTTTTCTAGGAACTCGCATTACTTCTTGGTTAGATATTGCTTACTCGTATGAGTTTTCAAGTTTTATAAAAAGTAATGAGAATAATTTTAATTCATTAGGAACAACAAATGAAGTTCTTGTAGGAATTCGAATTTTTAATAAAAGTACAGACTCTGATACAAAAAGAAATTCCATTTTTTAAAATCTAAATCTAGAATATAATACAAGTCTGAGAAACTTTTCTATTTACTTGTAAACAAATCAATGTACTTCAAATATTTTTAGTGAAATTTAGTTTATTCTTATTTTTTCGCTCTCATCGTTCGTATATTGTCAATCTAAATAAAATCATTCGGTATATCCAAGCAGGAAATTATATTGTAATATGGATGATGCTTTTAAAGTCAGCATAACTAGAGATAGAAAAGAAGAGGTTTTTATAGAATAAATTTAGAAATCAGATTTTAGAATAAATGAAAATTAGTGTAGGGAAAAGATACATATTATACTACAATTCAAAAAAACAATATGCCAAAAACATTTTTAGAAAATACTACGCTCATTCAGTACAATGAAACTGATTATAAGACAGGTAATTATGAAAAAATAGAGCACGTAATTACATCTGAAAAAGATGGTCTTATACGTTGGATAAATACTTATGGAATGGAGTATGAAGACCAATTAAGACAAGTAATTATTCAAAATAAGTTAGATGATTTTTTGTTGAAGTTAATAAAAGATGATGAGCAATCTAATAAAGTGATTGAGTTAGAAGATTTACTTTTTGTTTCAATCAGAGTATTAAAAACAGAAAATGATTCTTTAGATTCAGAACAAATGTTTTTTATTGTTTCTTCTGATTTTGTGTGGAGTATTCAAGAGCAAAAAGGAGATTATTTTGGTTGGATTAGAGAGCGAATTAGAGATAATAAAGGATTAATAAGAAAAAAGAAATCTGATTATTTGCTTTTTCTTCTGATAGAATCAATTATTGATAATTATTATGAAACGAATCAGAATTATATCGAAATGTATTCTGAAATGCTAGACACAACCAAAGTAAAACCAACACCAGAGTTTACCAATCAAATTGAAAAACAAAGACGCAACCTTTTAAAATTTAAAAAATCAGCAAACAGTTTACGAACTACACTTTTACGTTTAGAAAAAGTAAAAAATAAATACATAAAAAATAGTTATTTTTCAGAACTAAAAGAACAAACCAACGACTTAATTACAGATATTGACTTCGAACTCCAAACACTTGAAAGCAGTCTAAACCTTGTTTTTAGTATTCAAGGACACCGTTTGAATGAAGTAATGAAAACACTTACTATTTTCTCTGTTATCTTTATTCCTCTGACATTTTTGGCAGGAATTTATGGAATGAATTTTAAAAATATTCCCGAACTTGAAACACAGAATGGTTATTATGTTTTATTGGGTGTAATGTCTGTTATTACAGTCGGAATTATAATTTATTTTAAACAGAAAAAATGGTTTTGATTTAACAAAAAACAAAAATGAAACGAGTTACAGGTATTGGAGGAGTATTTTTTAAGTGTCAAAATCCTAAAGCCATGAAAGCATGGTACAAAAAACATCTAGGGTTTGATACAAATGACTATGGAACGAGCTTTGAATGGCATCAAGCCGAAGATGCTACCCAAAAAGGCTCTACACAATGGTGTCCTTTTGATGAAAAAACGACCTATTTTGAACCTTCTAAAAAAGACTTTATGATTAATTATAGAGTTGAAGATTTAGAAAAGCTAGTCGAAGTTTTGAAAGAAGAAGGAGTTACTATTCTTGATGAAATAGAAAGTTTTGATTATGGAAAATTTGTTCATATTCTGGATATAGAAGGCAACAAAATTGAACTTTGGCAACCTTAATATTTTTTTTAGAATAAAATTGTAGAAGAAAAAATAGATTTATAGAATTTTATTTTGTTTTTTGAAAAAAGGTTTGCTACTTTAATAAATTGTAAATGAATTAGTATTTTGCATTCGTTTATCACTAATCACTAATAATTTATCACTCAATAAATGTCGCATTTAGAACAGTTACAAAACACCATTTCGGAACTTCAAACTCAAAGTACAACGCTAAATTCTTTGACGGAAGTCTATGCAAAAGCCGAAAAAACAGAGGAAAATTACAGACAAAATTTAGAGCTTTTTGAAAAACTGCGACTACAACTAGAAAGCTATGAAAATCTGCTAGACCAAAAAATAATCTCTATTTCTAAGCAAAATACAGATTCGGTTTCAGCACTTCAAGCAACCAATCAAAAAATAGAACAAGCTGAAAGTCAAATCAAGCAAACTAGAGACGAATTAGATGAGCAAACAGCATCTATAGAAGCGCATTTGAAAGAAGTAAAATCTCAAAATAAAGCATTTTACGAACAAACACAGGATTTGCTTGTGCAAAAAACAGATAACTTAAACGCCAATCACGAAAAATTTTATTTAGAAACAACAGAAAGAATACAAAATCGTTTGACTGCACTCACGCAGAAAAACGAAGATTTTTATTCGCTTACTTCGCATACATTATCCACACAGTTGGAAAAACTGGAAAATCAAGCTACTGGGTTTTATGAGCGAGCTACAAAGAGAATCAAAATGAATCTTTCTGATTTTACCTCACATACAAAAGAACGTGATGAAGAATTAGAAAAAATGTTAGTCTTGAAAATTGATACAATTCAACAAGAAAATCAAGCTCTGCATATTCAAGCAAACACACTTTTTGAAAAACTGGAAAAAACATATACCCAGTTTAAGACTGTTTTGGATAAAATGAGTGAATTCCAAATGCAGTTTGATACAATAGGAACAAACTTGGAAAATCAAGAACGAGAAATCTATAATCAATCTGAATTTTTAAAAGAAGCCCAAACAAGTGTACAAGAAAACCAAAAAAATCAGTTTGATACCTTTGCCGATTATCAGAAAAAGGCATTGAAGTTTATTTATGACAACCAAAGCAAAGAATTTAAAGAAATAAAAGAGAATTTAGAGAATAAATTTGATTTGCAAAGTAAAAGCTATAATCAAAACCAAATAAAGTTAGAAGAAGAAATTTCTTTGCAACAGAAAAATCAATTGGTATCATTACAAAAGGCTCAAAATGAAGCAATTATTCCAATCAGAGAACAAATTTCAGAAGAGCTAACGCTACAAAAATCAAAACTGGATAAATTAGAAAAAATTAGTACGTTTCAAATCATTACCTTTGTCGGAATGCTAATCAATTTGGCTTTACTCATCTATTTGCTAATAAAATAAGGTTTTTAATAACTGATTCAAGTATCGATAACTGGTTTAAGCGTCGACGCTTGAACTAGTTATTTCAATAAAAATGAATTACATCGGCTCAAAACTTCGTCTTTCAGATTGGATAATAGAAACTATTACTGAAAAATATAATAAATCAAATCCTTCAAAACCTCTCTCTCAAACCATTTTTGCAGAACTTTTTGCAGGAACAGGAATCATTAGTAGAAAACTAAAACCATTTGTAAATCAAATTATTGCAAATGATTTAGAACCATATAGTTATGTTTTACTTAAAAATTATATAGAAAATACAAAAGCTATTCCGAATGAAAGAATTGTTTTTTTGATAGAAGAATTGAACAGTTTATCTATAAAAGAACAAAAAGACGGTTTTATTTATAAAAACTATTGTCAAGGAAGTGGAAGTGAACGACTTTATTTTAGCGACGATAATGGAAAAAAAATTGATGTAATTAGAAAGAAAGTGGAAGAATGGAAGTTAAATAATTTTGTTTTTCAAAGTGAATATTTCTTTCTTTTGGCTTCTCTTTTAGAAAGTGCTGATAAAATAGCAAATACAGCTTCTGTGTATGGCGCATTTTTAAAACAACTCAAAAAATCAGCTCAAAAAAATCTAGTTTTTTCTCCTGCTCACTTTCCAAAACCTCAAAATGGACATAACCAAGAGAATCAAGTTTTCAAAGAAGATGCAAACGAACTAATAAAGAAAATAAAGGGCGATATTCTATATTTAGACCCACCGTATAATGCTCGTCAGTATGGTGCAAACTACCATCTTTTGAATACGATTGCGCTTTATGATAATTTTGAACCCAAAGGAAAAACAGGTTTGAGAGAATATGAGCGTTCGAAATATTGCAAAAAAAATGAAGTAGAAACTGCTTTTGAAGAATTAATAAAAAATGCAGATTTTGAGTTTATCTTTTTAAGCTACAACAATGAAGGTTTGATGAACTTAGAAACTATAAAAAGAATAATGAGCAAATACGGTTCATACTCGTTAGAAAAAACAGAATACCAACGTTTCAAAGCTGATAAAGACATCAACAGAGAACACAAAGCCAACGCAACAATGGAATATTTGCATATTTTGAGGAAGTGATATTTCTATCCTTTATTTTTTCTACTTGCCCTTTTTACAATTTTCTGTTTGGCTTTATCACTAAAAACAACCTTAACCCAATAAGTTATTATGATATCATATCTTCCAGTATCAATTTTTTGTTGTTCATTTAAGTAAAAAATACGAGTTGCAATTTTGCGTTCTCCTTCATCAAATTCTTTTATGGCATTAAAATAATCAGATTTTGTTGTTATGTCTTTACCTGATGAACCAGTTACAAAAATTACTTTTTTACCAGTAAAGTCAATGTTTTGGTCAGAAAAATAACTATTGAGAAATTCAGATTCTACTTGTGAGAGTTCTGGATTATCATCATTTCCACACTTATCTAAGTTTTGTCCGAAAGCAGATAAAGAAATTAGAAGCAAAAGTAATGTTAGGTAGTTTTTCATATTTTTCTATTTGTTGAGTAGAGTCTTGTATAAAATAACATTGAATTGTTTTTGTTTGTACAAATTTTTATTCTAATCTATCTTGATATTTTTCAAGTGTATTCCAAACATCCCAAAACGCTTGATTTGCTTCATCACTCTCACTTTCTGTGTTCTTAATTAATATTCGTCCTATTTTTTTTTCTGGGTCAAAAAACATTAAAGTAAAAACACCTAGGTCGCTTCCACTATGCCCAATGACATTTCGTGTAATAAGTTTTTCAATAAATATTCCAACATTATCATTATCTCCTTCTTCAAAATGCTTTTTTTCTAATTGCGATTTAAATAGCTCTGAGTAACTATCTTTATTGAGTAAAGTTCCATTACCAGAATATCCTTTTATGAGTTCTTCTAATAACTTAGCTAAATCACTACTTGAAGTTATCAGATGTCCATCTGGATAAGTGAGTCCGATATAATGAGGAAGTTCTGTCTTATCAATGTAGAGTTTAGAAAATTTATCCAAATCAACCTCATCAAAAAACCATCCTGTAGAATTCATTTCTAAAGGTGTGAAAATATGTTTTTTAGTAAATTCATTGAAAGGAGTCTTAGCTGCAGATTCTATAACTAAAGCACATAAAGCAGCTCCTATATTGCTATACTCATTAAACTCTCCTGGTTTTCTGTTTGCAAAAGTTTCTTTTTTAAACCATTCTGAATCCTTATGCAACATTTTTTCAAGAAACTCCGACAATGGAAGGTAGCTATCTGGAGTATTAAAAAAATCTACAAACTCTTTATTTTTGGCTTGCTCATCACTTAATTTATCTTTTAATACATAAACTTTTTCCCAGTAGAAATCCGAATCAACAATGGAAGATGTATGTGTAGCTAACTGTCTAATTGTAATTTCTTCATTAGGAAAATAAGGATTCAAAACTTCAAAAGGTAAGTGTTTATTGATTGCATCATCCAGTTCTAATAATCCCATTTCTTTGGCTTTGAGAAGTGCAACTGCAATAGAAATTTTAGAAATAGAGGCAATATTTTGAATTGTATTTTCAGTATATTCTTTTTTATCTTCAATATTAGCATATCCGAAACCGTTCTGATAAAGTTTTTCATTCGGATTTACTATAGCTACAGAAAATCCATTTATATACCCTCTTTTATAAATTTCATTCAACTCATTTGTTAGTGAATCTGCTGTAAGTGTATTCTTTTCTGTTAATTCTGTTGATTCTTTTGTTGAATTTGTTTTTTGATTACAAGAGGCAATCATAATTCCGATAAATAATAGAAAGATTGTATTTTTCATGTTTTTTCAATGTATGTAATTAATTCTTGTGCTTTAGAATTAAAGTTTATTTGTTTTATAGACACAATAATTTAAAGATAGTTGCTTTTTTTTCAATAAAAATTTATTTTCTATTTAAAGCCATCCTATAATGCTCGTCAGTACAAGGCAAGTTATCATTTTTTGAACCCAAAGGAAAAACAGGTTTGAGAGAATATGAGCGTTCGAAATATTGCAAAAAAAATGAAGTAGAAACTGCTTTTGAAGAATTAATAAAAAATGCAGATTTTGAGTTTATCTTTTTAAGCTACAACAATGAAGGTTTGATGAACTTAGAAACTATAAAAAGAATAATGAATAAATACGGTTCATACTCGTTAGAAAAAACAGAATACCAACGTTTCAAAGCTGATAAAGACATCAACAGAGAACACAAAGCCAACGCAACAATGGAATATTTGCATATTTTGAAAAGGTAAAAGGTTTTTTTAATAACTAAACCAAAGAAGCTGAGAGAAAATATTTAATAGTATTCAGAATGGAACACTACCGATTTAATTGATTCTAATAAAAAAACAATCCGTACTTTTGTATTTGCATTCATTCATCATTTACAATCAATAATTCATCATTTCCATGATTGAGCTTTCTGTCATTATTCCTATCTACAATGAATCTCTAAATATTCATTTGCTTCATGAAAGACTTACTAAAGTAGTTTCTAATTTGGCAAAGACGTATGAACTTATTTTTATAAATGATGGAAGTAAAGATGATTCGTTAGAACTCGTAAAAAAACTTTCTCTTGAAGATGATAATGTAAAATTCATTGATTTGAGCCGAAATTTTGGTCATCAGATTGCTGTTTCGGCTGGTTTAGATTATTGCAAAGGACAAACCGTTGTTATTATTGATGCTGATTTGCAAGACCCACCCGAACTTATAGAACCGATGTGGGAAAAGCTCAAAGAAGGCTATCAAGTGGTTTACGCCAAGCGAAGAGCAAGAGCAGGAGAAGGATATATGAAAAAACTGACTGCCAAAACTTTTTATCGTTTGCTTTCCAAAATTACTTCTTTTCCTATTCCTGTCGATACAGGTGATTTCAGAATTATGGATAGAAGAGTAGTAGAGGGACTTTGCCAAATGAAAGAAAATCATAAGTTTTTGCGTGGACAAATTGCTTGGATTGGCTTTAATCAAACCTACGTAGAATATGATAGAGCTGAAAGAAATGCAGGAGTTACAGGATATTCATATAAAAAAATGATAAATCTAGCTCTAAATGGAATTACTGCTTTTTCGAATGTGCCTATAAAATTCGTAACTGTTTCTGGATTTGTGGTGTCTGCCATTGCATTTTTGATGATAATTTATTCGTTTATTGCCAAATATTTTGTAGTTGATGGTTATGTGAGTGGTTGGTCTTCTATTATGGTCAGTATTATGTTTTTGGGAGGTGTTCAACTTATTAGTTTAGGAATTATTGGCGAATATATCAGTCGCATAAATACAGATGTCAAACAGCGTCCTCTTTACTTTGTGGCTGAAACGAATGCAGAAATTGAAAATAAGCAAACAGACCAATAAGATTTTAGCAATTTAATTTCTAAATCATTGCTTAATCTGTAATGAAATGCTTATTTTTGACAAAATTGTCTAATTCTGTCTTTGTTTATTTTTAGTGTTGTTTATAGAGTTTGTAAAATGGAAGAACCAATCAATTATATTTTGTATGGAGGAGTTTTGGCTACATTACTTGTGGTAGTGGTAGTTCTGCTTTTTTTTCGTAAAAAAATCATGCTTTTTTTGATGATTAATTTTTCGGATAAAGCAGTCAAAACAACCGTTTTAGAAGTTTTGGAAGGAGATACGATTGTGGTAGAAGTTCCCGAAAAAGGTACACAACAAAATCAAAGTTCAAAGACTCTTTCGGTAAATGCTGAAAATGAAACTACTTGGACTGTCCGTCTGATTGGTGTAGATACACCTGAAAGTCGTGCTTCTCTTTATATTGATGAAGCTCCTTTTGGCAAGGAAGCATTGGCTTACACAGAAGAAAGACTGACAAAAAATAAAGATATAATTTTACTTTTTGATGAGCAATTATTTGATAAATTTGACAAGCATTTGGCATATATTTACTTTCCTTCAGGTGAGTGTCTCAATGCTACACTTTTAAAACAAGGCTATGGCTGGATTAGAAATCATGCTTTCACTATCAAATTTGCAAAAGAGTTTGAAAAACTACAAGAAAAAGCAAGAGCCAAACAAAAAGGAATTTGGAATATGTATGTAACCAAAGGAATTTTGAGAGAAGAATATAAAGAGTCAGAACATTATCAAGAGTATAAAAAAAGAATAGAAGAAAATCAATAACCAGTAATTAGTTACCAGTCAGTATACTAATAAAAAATAAAAATCCTGTTGAGTTTAAAAATGCAGGTTTGTAAAATACTAAAATACAGTCTTTTTTTAATTGAACAGGGTTTTAGTCCTGTTTTTACTAATCACAAATCACTTCAAAATCATTTTATTTTTAAATGGAAATTATTAAGCGTTATTTTCCCAATCTTACTGAAAAACAAATCGAACAATTTTCGGCTCTTCAAAACTTATATGCAGAATGGAATGAAAAAATAAATGTTATTTCAAGAAAAGATGTAGAAAATCTTTATGAAAGGCATATTTTACATTCGATGAGTATTGGAAAAATTGTCGAATTTGAACCTACTGATAATATCATTGACATCGGAACAGGTGGTGGTTTTCCAGGTATTCCGTTGGCTATTTTGTTTCCAGAAACGCATTTTCATTTGGTGGACTCTATTGGAAAAAAAATAAGAGTAGTAACAGAAGTTGCAAAAGAAATTGGTTTAGATAATGTAGTTGCCGAACAAATGAGAGTAGAAAAGGCAAAGAAAAATAATTATGATTTTGCTGTTACTCGTGCTGTTGCTCAAACATCAAAACTCTATCATTGGATAAAACCAGCTCTTCGAAAAAACAAACCTTCCTTAATTGAAGAAGGAGAATTCAAACATGGCATTTTGGCTTTAAAAGGAGGAGATTTGAAAGAAGAACTTGCAAACTTTAAACACTTTGTACGCTTGTATAATTTAAGTGACTTGTTTGAAGAAGAGTTTTTTGAGACTAAAAAAATTCTTTATATTCCTATTTAGGAACAATTACGAATTAAAAATTACGAATATAATTTTTATGATAAATAATATCATCTAACTGCAATCTGTATTAATAATCCTGTAAATCCTTTACAAAATCATAAACTGTAATTAATCAATACAATTATGAAAAAGCATCATATCTATAAATTACTAGACCTTATTGAACAAATAAATGAGGTAAATAAAATGATAAAATTACATAGTGAGAATGATTCTGAATTTATGGCATCTCAATATAGAGCAGAAAAAGCAGAATATGTGGCAGAATTGATTCAAACATTGAATTCATCTAAAATTCAATCTGAAGAAAATTATTTGTTGCTTAATCGTCTGCTCAGTGAGTTTTATTCAAATAATAATTTGATGCAAAAAGAAAGTATCAATTATGAAGAAGAATTTGCACGTTTAGGAAATGCTTCATAAAATTTTATTGATGCAAAGACATTAGAAAAATTACTCACTCCATTTAAAATGACAAACGCCCAAAGAAAATTTTTACGCTCTCTTCAACAAAAAAAAGAAAGAAAAGCTACAAATTCATTTTTGATAGAAGGTGCAAAAATTGTAACCGAAACACTTCAAGCTACATATTCGCCCTACAAAATAAAACAACTTTTTGCTACACAAGATTTTTTAACTGATTTAGAAAATCAGAATTTTTTGAATAACAAAGTAAACGAACAGTTTGAAATTATTTTATCTACTTCTAATAAACTTAGTGAAGCAGGTTCGTTAAAGTCAAATAATGCTGCGATTGCTGTTTTAGAATTTCCAACTTTAAAAGTTCCCAAAAAACTAGAAAATCTATCTTTGCTTTTAGAAAATATCAATGACCCAGGAAATTTGGGAACAATTATTCGAATTGCTGATTGGTATGGAATAGAACATATTTTCTGCTCAGAGCAAACTGTAGATTTATATAACTCAAAAACACTTTCGGCTACAATGGGTTCTTTTCTTCGTGTGAAAGTACACTATGGAAATGAATTTGAATTTTTAAAACTAGCAGAAGGAAATACCTTTGGGGCATTTTTGGACGGAAAAAATGTACATCAATCCAAATTTCCACAAAAAGGAATTTTAGTTATCGGAAGTGAATCGCACGGAATATCAGAACAACTAGGAAAAGAAATTACGAATAAAGTTACTATTCCTAGTTTTGCCTCAGGTAATGGAAATGATACAGAAAGTGCAGAATCTTTAAATGCTGCCATTGCTACAGCTATCATTTGTGATAATTGGCGAAGAAATTAGAAATTAAAATAAAAAATCGTTGGTGAGGACACTATAGCCGTAAGGTTAAAATTTTTATTGTAACTCTGTTCCGTAGGAACTTCATATTGGTAGAAAAAATGAGAATAAATAATTGTTCCTTGTTCCGTAGGAACTATATATTGGTAGAATTTATGACATTTAAAGACAAAATCTTACCATTATGAAACTCCTACGGAGTAAATGAGAGGTAGCTTTCTCTTTTTTTCTACCAATATACAACTCCTAAAGGAGTAAATAACTCTATTTCCTATGGTAAGGACACCAACAATGGCGAAGTTATGATACTCTTTTTTGCCATTTTCCCACCAATGACTCTCAATATCATCTTCTTAAACCAAACTAAAAAATAATTGTGAAAGCTATTCTATATAATTCTGAAAATCCAAGCGAACCTTTACAGGTAGGAGATACTCAAAAACCAACTCCATCAGAAAATGAGATTTTGGTAAAAGTAAAAGCAACAGCTTTAAATAGAGCAGACCTTTTACAACGAGCAGGAAAATATCCACCACCAAAAGGAGCATCAAAAATTTTAGGATTAGAAATCGCAGGAGAAATTGTAGAAATTGGTAAAAATGTAACTAATCATAAAGTAGGTGATGAAGTTTTCGGACTTATTGGAGGAGGAGGAGATGCAGAATATGCTACAATAGATGCACAAATGGCAATCTCAAAACCAAAACATTTTTCTTTTGAAGAAGCTGCTGCAATTCCAGAAGTATTTTTGACAGCTTTTCAGACTATTTTTTGGACATTGTTGGGAAATAGGGATTGGGGATTAGGAATTAGGGAAAATACAGAGATTGAGAGCGAAGGAAATAATAATAAAATTCAGAAAAGTATTTTGATTCATGCTGGTGCTAGTGGTGTTGGTTCGGCTGCTATTCAGATTTGTAAAGTTTTGGGAATGAAAATTTTTGTTACGGCTTCAAAGTCAAAACATGAATTTTGCCGAAATTTGGGTGCAGATGTAGTCATAGATTACAAAAATGAAGATTTTGCAAAAGTAATTTCAGAACAAACTGACGATAAAGGAGTAAATTATATCATCGATTTTATTGGTCAAAACTATTGGAAACAAAATATCGACTGTATTGCTATTGATGGAAAAATGGCGATTTTGGCAGCTATGAGTGGTGCAAAATTAGAAGAGGCAAATCTTTCAAAAATCTTGATAAAAAGAATTCAGATTACAGGTTCGACATTGCGTGCTCGTTCTTTGGAGTATCAAAGAGAACTAACAAAACAGTTTTCAGAATTTGCTTTGCCATTATTTCAAAAAGAAAACTTAAAGCCTGTTATTGATTCTATTTTTGATTGGGCATTGGCAGAACAAGCACACAAACACATGGAAGCAAATCAGAATAAAGGAAAGATTATTTTATCAGTGTCAGAATAAATTTGTATTTTTAGAAAAAAAGGGAAAGATTAAAAAAAGAAACACATAACTTTAGTTATGGGAAAAAACCTGCTGGTTTATACTATTCTGTACCTGTTTTCCCACGATTTTAATCGTGGTTTTCGTTTATTTCAATGCCGTTGTTGGTATTTTAGCGAAGCGACACCAACAAGCAAATAACTTATCATACTTTTTACAACACCACAAAAATTTATTCTAATTTCTGAAATTGGCTTGCAAGTGTATAATTCAAACTTATTTTATACAAAAATGCTTTATATTCATACCTTACAGAAAAAATTACATGACAACTTTATAGAACAAAAAAGAAACGATCCAATTTCAGGCGATAAGCTTCAAGAAAATGACCAAATTGTAATTTGTGCAACTTGTAAATCAGCATTTTTGATAGACTCTTGGCTTTATATTGGGCAACAACATTGTGGTCAATCCAATACATTGAAGGAAATTCCATTTCAAAAGTCTTTAGTAATAAGTAATAACCAAGTAAAATTAATCCAAAACAAAAAGCAAATCACGTATAAAAAAGAAAAAAAGGGAGTTAGTCCACGAAAAATAATGTTTGGACTATTTTCAATTTTAATCTCTACGGTAGTAAGTTGTTTTGTAATTGTTTATTTGAATAATATCGCATTAGGATTTTTATCCATACCTATTCTGTTTTGTTTGATGATGTGGATAGGAACAGGAATTGCTAGAGAATATGATAGATAATGATTTTGATAGTAGATAAAAATTTGTATTTTTAGAAAAAAAGGGAAAAGATAATTCAATTACTATTTATTTATTTTAATTTTAGATGCTTCTTTTATGAAAAAAGTACCCTTTTTTATGTCCTTTATTTTTATACTTGTTTTAGTATTATTTTCTAATTACAGTCATGCTCAAGACAATACAGAAATAAAACAAACTAATTTGAATCAGATTTATTCTGATTTTAACCTTTCAGTAGGAGTTTATCAAGACGGATTTTCGGGAGCTTTTGCTTATTCTCGTCTTTATCCTGTGGCTTTTAAAAAACGTTTTTATGTGGGTTATGGTGTTCATTTTACTTCTTATTTTGGCAAAGATGGAGATTATGTAACTGCCCCTGCAGATGTTTCGGAAGGTAATTTTTTCAAACCTCAAAATGAAGAAAAGTTAGATACTTTATTTTTACCTAATGCACAAACTAACTCTCTCAATGCTTCTATTTTTTTAATGTACAAATTCTCTAAGAAATTTAGTGTAGGTTTTAATATTGATGCGATTGGTTTTAGCTTTGGCAAAGACCAAGAAAGTGTTTTTTATTCGTACAGCGAAAATATTTCTGCTACTACTTCAAATGCTTCAGTTACAAATTTTAATTTACTTTTGACAGGAGATTACGATATTGGAAGTCTCAATTCTGAAATTTATGCTCACTATGATTTGAATGATAAGATTGGACTTCATGCAGGAGCTAGTTTTTTGTTTTCAGAATATACAACAGACAAAAAGTTTGCCTTTGATAATGATAGATTTAGAAAGAAAAGTTTGGGACTGATGCTTGGTGTTGCTTATAAATTGTAAAATACGAATGTATTCTTGTAGCGTGGACTTTAGTCTGCGAAATGTATAGGTAATATAGAAAAGTCAAAAATCTCAAATTTGAGTTTTCTGACTTTTTTATTTTATGCCTATCTTTGTTAAAAAAACGTTTAAATAAAAAATATATGAAATCTAATTTTCTTTGTGCTTCTGTTTTGTTTCTTGCTTTTTTTATAAGCACAGGATTTATTTTTTCTACTCCTTCAAGTAGTGATTTTGATACAATTATTCAATCTCAAACTAATTTTGTTTTACAAGATTCTTCTAAAGAAGAGGATATTATTGTTGAAGTTCCTGCAACTTTTAATGGTGGTATGGAAAAATTCTATGAATATATATTGAAAAACTTACAGTATCCGAAAGAAGCTCGTGAAGAGAGAGCAAAAGGAAAAGTAATGGTTCAGTTTTCAGTAGATAAAGAAGGTAATATTGTAGATGTAAAAGCTATTAATTCTATTCATCCATCACTTGATGCAGAGGCAGTACGAGTAATACAAGAATCTCCCAAATGGAATCCTGCTATTCATAAAGGAGAAAGAGTAAAAGTGAGGATGTCAGTTCCTATCAGCTTTGACATCTCAGTAAGTACTATAGAGACGAGGAAAGAGCAAAAGGCTAGGAGAAAAAAAGAAAGACAAAAAAATAAGAAGAAAGGCTAAATTATTAAATTGCATTTCCCAAAAAAAAAGCGTACTTTTGCGCTCCATTCAGTTATCTATAAAGGATGATTGCCGAGGTTGGATTTAATTAAAAGTAAATGAATAATTTGCTTTTAAATCACAAAATATAAATCTAAGACTGAATGGTGTGATAAAGAATTGACCTTAGCATTTAATCAAACTCAACGTACAAAAGTACACACAATAAAATGGCAAGAGTTGCATACCTTACTCCAGCAGACAAAGAAGAAATTTTTGAAAAAAATAGTCTTTCTAAAAGTAAAAAAGATACAGGTTCATCAGAATCTCAAATCGCTCTTTTTACACACCGTATCAACTACCTTACTGAACACTTGAAAGTTCACAAAAAAGATCACGCTAGTCGTTTAGGTCTTTTGAAATTGGTAGGTAAGCGTCGTAGTTTATTAGATTATTTAATCAAAACTGACGTATTGCGTTACCGTGCTATCATTAAAGAATTAGGTATTCGTAAATAATCTTTTTACTGTATTCTTTTTTCTAAACCCTAAGGGTCTTCAAGACCCTTAGGGTTTTTTGGTGTAAAAAAATAATCGAAATAATAAAAAAAACTGTATCTTCGTAACAAATAAACACAAAAAATTAAAAACGTAAATGAAACCAAATCCGATTATAAAAACGGTTTCTCTCCCCGACGGACGAGAAATAAGTGTAGAAACAGGCGTATTAGCCAAACAAGCAAGTGGTGCAGTAGTTGTCAGAATGGGAAATACAATGCTTTTAGCTACCGTAGTAGGCGCAAAAGAAGCTCGTGAAGGAACAGATTTTTTCCCTCTTTCAGTTGATTATCAAGAAAAATTTGCTGCTAATGGTCGTATTCCAGGTGGCTTTTTAAAGCGTGAAGGAAGATTATCCGACCATGAAATTTTGATTTCAAGAATTGTAGATAGAGCTGTCCGTCCACTTTTTCCTGACAATTATCATAACGAAACGCAAATCATGATTTCACTTATCTCTGCTGATGAGGAAGTTTTGCCTGATGCTTTAGCTGGTTTTGCTGCTTCGGCTGCAATTGCAGTTTCTGATTTGCCTATGCTTGAACCAATGTCAGAAGTACGAGTAATCAAATTAGGAGAAGAATATATCATCAATCCAACGCCTGCTCAAATGGAAGAAGCAAGTTTGGAATGTATTGTCGCTGCAACGTATGACAATATTATGATGGTAGAAGGAGAATCTAAAGAAGTAACAGAAGAAGATTTATTGAAAGCAATTCAAGTAGCTCATGAAACGATTAGGTTACAATGTATTTTGCAGAGAGAATTAGAACAAGCTGTTGGAAGCACCCAAAAGCGTGAACATCTACAACCAGAAGGCAATGAAGAATTAGAAAAAATGCTTCATGAGAAGTATTACCAAGCAATTTATGATTCTGTGAAAGAAGGCGTTTCACGTAGTAAATCTGAGCGTGGAGAAGCTATGAAAGCTATTAAGCAATCCTATATCGATACGCTTCCAGAAGAACATGAAATTGATATGAAAATGGTAGGTACATACTTTAAAAGCATGTACAAAAAAGCTGCTCGTAACTTTGTATTAGATGAAGGAACACGTTTGGATGGAAGAAAAACAAATGAAGTACGTCCTATTTGGTCAGAGGTTGATTATTTGCCTTCAGCTCACGGTTCTGCTGTCTTTACTCGTGGCGAAACTCAATCACTTACAACAGTTACTCTAGGTACAAAACTAGACGAACAAATGATTGATGGAGCAATGAACTCTGGTTACAATCGTTTTATTTTACACTATAATTTCCCTGCATTTTCTACTGGTGAAGCTCGTCCGAATCGTGGACCTGGTCGTCGTGAAGTAGGACATGGAAATTTGGCTATGCGTGCATTGAAAAATATTTTGCCTTCTTATGAAGACAATCCTTATACAGTGCGTGTAGTTTCTGATATTTTAGAATCAAATGGTTCGTCTTCTATGGCTACTGTTTGTGCTGGTTCGTTGGCTCTTATGGATGCAGGTGTAAAACTTAAATCGCCTGTTTCTGGTATTGCTATGGGAATGATTTCTGACAGTGAAACAGGAAAATTTGCTATTCTTTCTGATATTTTGGGAGATGAAGACCATCTAGGAGATATGGACTTTAAACTGACAGGAACAGAAAATGGAATTACAGCCTACCAAATGGACATCAAAATTGATGGACTTTCGTATGAAGTATTGCACAAAGCCTTATTGCAAGCAAAAGAAGGTCGTATGCACATTTTGGGAGAAATGAATAAGACGATGACAGAAGCTCGTGTAGAAATGAAAGATCACGCTCCACGTATTCATCAAATTATTATTCCTCGTGAACTTATTGGTGCTGTTATCGGACCTGGAGGAAAAATTGTTCAAGAAATTCAGCGTGAAACAGGTGCAACAATTACGATTGAAGAAGTAAATAATGCAGGACGTATTTCTATATTTGCAACTGACAAAAATAAACTAGAAGCTGCTAAAAATATCGTTGAAGAGATTGTAACACCACCAGAAGAAGGGAAAGTATACGAAGGAACAGTTAAAAAAATTACTGAATTTGGTGCTTTTGTAGAGTTTATGAAAGGAAAAGAAGGTTTGCTTCATATTTCTGAAATTACTTGGGAGCGTTTGCCATCAATGGAAGGCGTTTTAGAGGAAGGCGAAGAAGTACAAGTAAAACTAATGGAAGTAGACCAACGTTCTGGTAAATTCCGTTTATCAAGAAAAGTATTATTGCCTAAACCAGAAGGCTACGAAGAACGTCCACCTCGTGATAGAAGCAATGACAGAGGAGGAAATGACCGTGGAGGAAGCCGTGGCAATGGTAGAGACAGTAGAGGAGGAGGAAGAGATTCTCGTCCACCTCGTAGAAATAACTAATTTGTTGTAAATAAAATAGTGTTCTGTTAGTGAAGAGACACCGACAAGAAGGGTTGTTTATTCTAAAATAGAATTTCTAACTCACACTTAAATTATGACAATTTAAGTGTGAGTTTTCTTTTTCAAGTAGATTTTGATAAAAAATAAAAATAGGTCACTAATCCTTACAAAAAGAAAGAATTTTTATTTACAAAATGAAAAATATTATATTGAAAATAGAATTATTTCAATATATTATTTCGTGAAATTTATTTTTTTAGTTGTTTAGATTGCTAAATTATTAATTTACTCTTACATCTGACTATTTGTAAATTAGACTTATAGTCATTTTTTAGAACGATTTTTGCTATACATTTATCAAAACTTATTTACTAAAAAATACGTATTAACTTTCTGTTTTATTGACTAAATTTGAACTTATATTGAAACAAAAGGCTTTCTAATGCGTTCTATTTTAGCATCTTAAGAAAGATTTATATACAAATCTACTAAAGATTATAGAAAAAAGTTATACATAACTATCCAGTTTTTATACACAAACGCCATAAAAACGTATTTAATATATAAAAATATTGCCCACCTTTTATCATAGGAAACCACAATAGATGAGACAACTAAAAATTAGCAAACAGATAACCAACAGAGAAAGTCAATCACTAGATAAATATCTCCAAGAGATTGGAAAAGTTGATTTACTTACACCTGATGAAGAAGTAGAATTAGCAAAACGTATTCGTGATGGCGACCAAATCGCATTAGAAAGATTGACAAAAGCCAATTTGCGTTTTGTGGTATCTGTTGCAAAACAATATCAAAATCAAGGACTTTCTTTGGGTGACCTTATCAATGAAGGAAATCTAGGTCTTATCAAAGCTGCACAACGTTTTGATGAAACTCGTGGTTTTAAGTTTATTTCGTATGCTGTTTGGTGGATTCGTCAATCAATTCTACAAGCATTGGCAGAACAATCTCGTATCGTTCGTTTGCCTCTAAACCGTGTAGGTTCGCTTAATAAAATATCAAAGACATTTTCTGAACTAGAACAACGTTATGAACGTGAGCCTTCTCCAGAAGAATTAGCTGATGAGTTGGAAATTACGCCAGCAGAAGTAATTGATACACTCAAAATTTCAGGTCGTCATGTATCAATGGATGCTCCATTTGTACAGGGAGAAGATAATACACTTCTTGATGTTTTGGAAAATGATACAGAAGACAAACCAGATTCTGAGCTTATGAATGATTCACTTCGTCGTGAAGTTCAGAGAGCATTATCGACTCTTACTCCTCGTGAAGCTGATGTAATTACATATTATTTTGGTCTTAATGGAGAACATCCAATGACTTTAGAAGAGATTGGAGAGAAATTCAATCTTACTCGTGAGCGTGTTCGTCAGATTAAAGAAAAAGCTATTCGTCGCCTTCGTCATACAACACGTAGCAAGGCTTTGAAACCTTATTTAGGTTAATAGTTAAGCATTGACATTTAAAGAAGGATTAATATAGAAACCGAAATTCAATCAAAATTAAATTTCGGTTTTTTTGTGAAAAATTTTTAGAATATTGTGTTATTTGAATTTTTATATGTACAGCTCAAGGTAATTAATCTTGTATCAGCTACGTATGTTGATAATTACGTTATTTTTACTGAATTTTAATCTATTATCACAACTAGATATAAAAATAATGATAACAATTATGTTAAAATAATGAATTATTAGAATAAAACTCTTATATTTCGGAAACTAAAAATCATAAAAAAATGATGCAATTTATAAGGAATATAAGAGTCGAATTTTCTGAGCTAGTAAAGAATAATACAAACTTTACACAACGAGAAGCAAATGGAATGGTCGTTTTATCGGTTATTCTTTTTTTTCCTATGTTTATGATAGTTTGGGAAAGAGTACAAAGTGCAGATGAAATAGACAAGGAACTAACAGAACTACAAGCTGAAAAGGCAGATAGTTTATTAGCTGTTTTGGAAATGCAACAGCCTTTAGATAGAGAAACCAAGCTAGCAATGTTAGAAATTAAACTTTTCAATCCTAATAAATTATCGATTGCACAATGGCAAGCGATGGGGGTAAAGCCTTGGGTAGCTAAAAGGGTAGTAAATGCAGTTAATAAAAAGTATGTTTTTTTACAAAAAAATGATTTAGCTAACTTTAATGGATTTCCAAAAGAGGAGTATGAAAGGTTGAAAAACTATATAGATTTGCCTGATTCCGTAAATAGAAAAGAATATTACAAGCAAAAATATGCGTCTAATGACAAGAATAAATACAATTATAAAAAATATAAGAACACGGATTATGATAAAGACAAATCAGTAAATAATTATACTTCTAATTATGAGAAAAAAGAGTATAAAAAGTATGTTCGAAAAGTCACATCAAAATTTGATATAAATACAGCCGACACATCAATATTAAAACAAATAAGAGGAATAGGGGAAAAAACATCTGTCCGAATAGAACATTTTAGAGATGCCATTGGTGGTTTTCATTCTCTGAATCAAGTGCAAGAAGTGTATGGGCTTTCACCAGAAGCCTTTGAGGAACTTCTCAAATATGCTTTTATCCACTCTTCTTTTAAAGTCAAGAAAATAAATATCAATACTGCCAATTATGAAACACTAAAAAGTCATTCGTACATAAATGTAAAAGCTGCCAGCATTTTATTAAAGTACAAAAAACAACATGGAAATTATAAAACGATAGAAGATATTAAAAACTCAAGAGCAATAGAAGAAGAAAAGCTGACCAAACTTATTCCTTATTTGGAGTTTTAATTAAATATTGAAGATGTAAAAGTTGTTTAAGAATAGATTTTGTGTGTCTATCCTAAACAACTCAAACCATGATGAAGAATCTAGTTCAGATGAATAAAATCTAGTTTATCTAAAAGGTATATCCTACATTAATATTCAACACATGCTTAAACTGAATAGCTCTTTTAGAAGCCTCATCTACACCTTCTTGTGGAATTAAAATATCATGGTCATAAATCAGTTGAGTAGAAAAACTAGTGGTAAGATATTTATTTATCTTAAATACAATCAAATTTTCCCAGTTTACATCTATTTGTGTGATATGTTCGTAATTAGCAAAAAGGTTTAGTGTCGAACTCAGTTTTACATTTTCCATTACATCATAGCTAAGAGAAGCATCAAAGTTAGAACCAAATTCGGAACGAATATTCTGTCCTTTTTCTACTCCAAAAGCTCCAATATTAGCTAAAGAATCATTCATTACAAAGGTAAATTTGGCAGCCAAAGGAGAGTAACGCATATTAAAAATCTTAGTTTCATAACGAATACCAGTAGCAAAAAGCAAATATCCAGGTGAAAGAAAGTTTGAAATAAGCTGTCCTTGTTTTTCTTCTCCTAAAGAGTCTCTGTCAAAAAAATAACCAGGTGCCATCTGAGTACGAAAGCTCATTGATGTTCCACTGCTCCAATCTTTACCCAAATTATAACTGTATTTAGAATCAAATTGAAAATTATCATCTGTTTTTTTGAATAAATTAAAATCACTTTTTCCTATTCTTGCCATTCCATATTGAACAGTCAAAATATTTGCCCACGTAGATTTTTCAGTTTTTCTTGTTGCATTTAAGTTCAGAATTGCACCTAAGGCAATTGAACTTTGTCCACCCCCTGCCCAGTTACTTAGTCCAACATTTGAGAACGTTCCAGAAAATGATCCTTTTTTCTCCCAAATTTTAACTTCCTCAACTGGAACAGTAGCAATTCCGTCTGTGGTTACATTTGTGGTATCTTGCGCAAAAGCTGAAAAAGAAATAAAAAATAAAAAAGCAATGATTAAAAAGTTGAATTGTTTCATATAAAAATAATAGATAAAATAATAAAAAAGAATATTCTACAATTATATAAAACTATAGAATACAGGGTTTTCTTATAAAAACTATTTCTGTTATCAAGTTGTGGTTGTTGGTGTCGCTAAAACACCAACAACAGCATTTTTCTTTTTTTATAAGAAAGCCCTGCTGTAGAATATTACTATAACTATCAAAAACAGTACAGTTTTCACATTTATTATGAGATAAATTAATTTGTCTTGCTATCTGATTGTAATTCAAGAACTAACAGGTCTAAAAAATTTAAAAGAGGTTCTAAATTTTCAGGTTTCTCTATATACATGACTTGTTTTTTGACTTTTTCCCCTTTCGTAATTTCTAATGTAGTAATGGGAATATCAAAAGCACGGTTATAGCCAATTGCCTCAGTTTCTAAAAACTGACTTTCTTTGATTAATTGTTGAAGTTTTTGATATTTTTCATCAGATAATTTTATCTGAACGATTCCAATAATAGTTGTATATTGTCTGCCATTAAAAACAACCATTTGATCTTCTTTAATTGTCATATCAAAAACAGGACATTGACCTTTACAAGCTGATTTGGCATATTTCAATTCGAAAAAGCTATCTGTTTTGGCAGATTTACAAGAAAAAAATAAACTGCTAGAAAGAAACAGAGAAGAAAGTAAAGCGAGGAGTAAGGCGTAATTTTTCATTAATTAATTATTTGTTTTAATTGTTGGAATTCTATTAGGAAGACTAAAAAAAAATATTTACATTTTTAGCTATCTATAAAACAGGGTTGAAACCCTGTCCAATTTATAATTCATAGCGTATTTTTGAAAACATATCTTTAGTAAAAAATCACAAAAAGTAGTTTTTTAATTGAACAGGGTTTTAACCCTGTTTATTAATGCGTGAATTTTTCAAAGTGTAAATTTATTCATTTTATATTCCTTAGATACTTAGCAAAGTTTTTTTATTCCAAAAAGCTATCTGAAGTTTTTTGTAAAGGTACTGAAAAACGCTTCTCTAATACTGTATATATCCAAAAAACAAACCAAGCTATCAAAATTCCTGCTATTGCTCCAGCTACAATATCGCCCACATAATGCACTCCCAAATATACACGAGAATAAGCCACAAGTAAAGCCCAAAAAAGAGAAGCATAACGCAGAATTTTTACCCAAAGCAGTTTTGAAAATCGTTTTAAAGCCAAAAAAATAAAGAAAGCAATACTGAAAGTAGTAGAAGCATGAGAAGAAATAAAACCATATTTTCCACCTCTATAATCTCTTAAAATATAAACTAGGTTTTCTATTTCTGGACTGTGTGAAGGACGTAAACGCTCAAAAAAAGGTTTACAAAAGCCAGATGCAAATTGGTCTGCCAAAGCTATTGAGATAAGAATCCCTAAAACAATTTTCCAGAAATGCTTAATGCCGAAAAGTTTATACAAAATAAAAATTAACCCTAAATAAATAGGAATCCAAGTATATTTTAAAGAAATATACCACATCAGATCATCCATAAAAGGATGGTGAAGTCCATTTAAAAATAGTAAAAGTTGTTTGTCTAATTGGTCTAGTTTTTCTATCAGAGTCATTATTTTGAATGATTACTTGAAATATCGCTATTTTTTTGATTCGTAAAAAATTACTGTTATTATCTAATTCCGACTTATAGTTATGTTTTACTCAATTACTCACAAATTTATAAAACTCTTTGAGAATTCTTTATTTAAAGTTATTTCAGAAAGAAATAAAATATTTCTCTAAAGTCTATCACTAAAAGACTAAATTTGCATAACACAAGTAGTAACTACTAATCTTGTAAAAATTACCAACTATGAAGAATTACGTAAAATTTAAGCCTCAGTCTAAAAATTTGTTCTTTCCTACTCTCAAACAAAGAGTAGATGATTATTTTACGACCAACAATATTAGTAAAAATGCCAATACAGGTATGGTAATAAAAACAATTATTCTATTATCTGGCTATATTTTGCCTTTTGTCTATATTTTGATATACAATCCGATTTATATTGTTTCAACTATTTTATGGACAATAATGGGATTGAGTATGGCAGGAATTGGAATGAGTGTAATGCATGATGCTAATCATGGTGCATATTCTAGTTCAGAATGGATAAATAAATTATTGGGAAATACACTTACATTGGTAGGAGGTTCGGTAGATAACTGGAAGGTACAACATAATTTATTGCATCATACTTTTACAAATGTTGTGCATCAAGATGATGATATATCAGACAAATTTGTTTTGCGATTTTCTCCACACACAAAAGTAAAATGGTTTCATAAATATCAGTATTTCTATGCGTTCTTTTTTTATGGATTACAAACCTTATTTTGGGTACTTGTCAAAGATTTTCTACAATTTAAACGCTATGTAATAAAAGGAGAATCAAAATGGATTACTCTAACTAAATTGATTTTATCCAAAATTATCTATCTTTTTGTAATCTTGGTACTGCCAGTTGTATTTTTTGATATTCCAATTTTACATGTGGCAACAGGATTTTTAGTCATGCACTTTTTTTCAGGATTAATCTTAACAGTTATTTTTCAGTTGGCTCATACTGTTGAAGGAACTACACATCCTCTACCTAACGAAAAAAATGAAATTATAAATGATTGGGCAATTCATCAGATGAACACAACAGTAGACTTTGCACCAAAGAATAAGCTACTTTCTTGGTATATCGGTGGACTTAATTTTCAAGTAGAACATCATTTATTTACCAAAATTTGTCATATTCACTATCCAGAAATTTCAAAAATTGTACAGCAAACGGCTGCCGAGTTTGATATACCTTATTTGGTAAATGAAAAATTTTCGGATGCCCTAATGGCTCATGTAAATGCTTTGAAGCGATTTGGTAGAGAGTAAAGTAGTGCAGGTTTAGTTTTTTAAAAGCTATTTATAAGTAACTTGGAAAAACTATTTATATGTTAAAAACTGTCTGATGCCTTTAAGGTGTCAGACAGTTTAATTTTCCATTTTATAAATCTTTTCTAGTTATACTTCATTCTTATCAAGTATATATTTGCCTTATCTTCTTCTACCTGAATACGTCATGGCTTCTCCTTTACCAAAGGCATAACTCAAACCAAAGGTTACAAAGCGTCCACGTTGTCTAAAATTATAAGACTCAAAAGTAGGTTGGTTTACAAAACTTTCTTGAATCCTAGATGCAAAAATATCTCTAACTCCTAAATTAGCAACAACTTTTCCCTTAATAAACTTTTTACGAAGACCTACATTCATGAAAGCAAAACCACTTTGCTTACCTTGTACGGTTTCAAAACCAGAGCGATAATCTCCAGTTAGTTCCAAATCTATATCAGCAGGTAATTTTATTTTTGAATCTAAACGAAGAGACCATCTATTACCTGTAAAATCAAAATTTTGGCTCTCAAAAACTCCTTTACGATCGAAATAAGAATAGTTAAAATTACCATTGAAGGTAAGCCATTTCATAGGACTGTATTTTCCATTTGTTTCAAATCCTACGACAGCATTTGTTCCAATATTTTGAGGAGTTGTATAGGTAACATTATCTTCAAAACTAGAAATTCTTTCCACTACATCAGTCGTATATCTATGATAAACACTAGAACTCATTGACGCTTCTCCAATTTCGTAAATACTTGTTAGTTCATACGAATCTGTAAACTCAGGTTGAAGGTTTGGATTACCTGTACGGATATTAAAATTATTTCTAATATTGAAAAAAGGATTCAAATCCCATAATCTTGGTCTGAATATACGCCTAGAATATCCTGCTTGAAGTGACAAGTTTTCTGATGCCTTATACGAAGTATGCAAAGAAGGAAAAAGATTAGTAAAGTTTTGTGAGTTTGATTGGTTGGTAGTCGTTAATAAAGTTTGTAGGTCTGTATTTTCAACACGTAAGCCAGCTTTAACTCCCCATATTTCACTTTCAAAAGCTCCAGTAGCATAAACTCCTAATACTTTTTGATTCCATTCAAAATTGTTTGTAAAATCTAAGTTATCTACGTATTCGCCATTGACAAAATCTTGTACTTCAAAATTATTACCTACATCATTAATGACATAAAGCGCACCTGTTTCTATAGTATAATTTTCTGATAATGGATTGACATAGTCTGCTTTGAAAGTATAATCTGTTTGTTGAAAAGTAGTGGCTGTAAGTTGATTACTATCTACATTTTCGCCTTCTAAAGTCGTATCAATAAAGAGAGATGAAAGATCTTTTCCAAAAGAACTTCCCAAAGCACTTACTTGAAAAGTATGCTCTTCGTTATTTTTGAAAGTTTTAGTCCAGTTAAATTCATATTGCCATTTTGGATTGGTGGCTTCAGTTGTTTCGTTTCGTCTCCATCTAGAAACAAGTTGTTGTTCGCCATTTAAAAAGCTAAAATTCGTTTCAGAAGGTTGATCTTCTATCTCATAAGCAATATTTCCTGAAAGTGTAAAGACGTTGTATTTATTCAAATGATAATCTGTTCCGAGCGTAATATTAAAAAATGTTTCGTTTCTAAACTCCTCACCATCACTCAAAATAGTTTGTCCATTAAGTAGATTTAGACTTCTAGTCTCGTTTTGTGTCGGTATTGAGCGATAACCTGCACCAAATTGAGTAAATAAATTGAATTTTTCTGTACGACGGTTTATACTTCCTCCAATGCTATGATTGTCAGGAATACCTGTATTGGCAGAAATAGAACCATTCCAACCCTTTTTTTCTTCTTTTTTAAGGATAATATTCAAAATCCCAGATGTTCCAGAGGCTTCATATTTTGCAGAAGGATTGGTAATTACCTCAATACTTTCAATCATATCTGCTGTAATCGTACCTAGTGCATTTCCACCATCTGCCAAAATAGAAGGCTTGCCATTGATGAGAATTTGTACACCACCACTTCCACGCAAACTGACTTCTCCTTCAATATTTACATTGACAGAAGGCACATTATTCAAGACATCAAGTGCACTTCCTCCTGTTGTACTGAGGTCTTTTCCAACATTAAAAACACGTTTATCTAATTGAAAAACCATCTTAGAAGTTTCTCCTTCAACTACAATTTGATTTAGCAGTTGTGTATCTGGAGCAAGCGATATAGTTCCAAGATTTGCGTTACCCTCCGAAATGGTAAACTCTGTTAAGGTCTTGGTTTCATAACCCATAAAACTAATTTTGACATAAAAATCAGTTTTGGTAGTAGAAATAGAGAATTTTCCTTCTTCGTCTGAAGTTATACCTGTAATGAGTTCGTTGGTGTTGGGGACATAAAGAGCAACAGTAGCATAAGGAACAGGTTGAGCAGATTCTGCTTCTACTAGCTTACCAAATACTGTAGTTTTTTGTTCTTGAGCAGTAGCCAAACCACTCCAAATGAGAAATAGGAATAAACAGGTTGTTCGCAGTAAATTGTGTTTCATATTGATTTTTGATGTTAAATTATTTCTTTTCCCAACTTTCTATCTATAAAGGTTGTTCTAATTTTTGCTTTTTTTGTGAAGTAATTACATTTTATTCTCGGTAATTACTCTAAACAAATATTTTTTAGTAAAACTTTTCATTCTTAGTTGTGTTTTGATTTTGTAATCCCAAGAACTTAAAGAAACCAAAGATTACTATTGACAAGGAGTTGTATCAGAAGTTGTTTAAGAATGGGATTTGTGGATATATTTGTTGGTGTCGCTACGCTAAAACATCAACAAAGGCTTTAGAACTGGATTTGCAAACTCAGTTCTAAGGAAAAATGAGTATTCTTAAACAACTTCTCAAATTAAAATCAACAACTCACAACATTTTTTCAACTTTATTTTTTCAACTCTAATTATATAAAAATGGCATCAGGATTTTTCGCCCTTTTCGACGATATTGCAATTCTCATGGATGATGTAGCTGTTTTGAGCAAACTAGCTACTAAAAAAACGGCAGGTATTTTAGCAGATGATTTGGCTGTTAATGCTGAAAAAGCATCTGGCTTTGTTTCGGATAGAGAAATTCCTGTTTTATGGAAAATAACAAAGGGTTCTCTTCTGAATAAAATAATTATTCTACCCATTGTCTTTCTTTTGAGTGCTTATTTTCCTGTAGCTATTACGCCAATCTTGCTATTAGGAGGAGCATATTTAGGTTATGAAGGTGCAGAGAAAATATATGAATATTTTTTCCATAAAAAGGAAACTAAAAAAGGTCTTTTAGCAGATAGCAAAATGAGTGAGGCAGAGATTGTAGCTTATGAAAAGGAAAAAATAAAATCGGCTATTATTGTAGATTTTATTTTGTCGATAGAAATTGTGATTATAGCATTAAGTAGTGTAATTGAGAGTCCACTCAACATGCAAATCATGGTAGTAACCATAGTAGCTCTTTTGGCTACTGTTTTTGTTTATGGTTTGGTTGCGCTCTTGGTAAGAATGGATGACTTAGGATATAATTTGATAGCGAAAAGCAAAACTGAACAAGGTTTTTTACATAAACTAGGAACTGCTTTAGTCAAAACATTACCCTACATTGTTAGAGGGTTAGGAGTATTGGGTACGATTGCTATGAGTTTGGTAGCAGGAGGAATATTTGTTCATAATATTGAAGCGATACATCATCTTACAGAAAATTTGCCTTTGCCTAGTATTGTGAGTGAGTTTGTTGTTGGACTGCTTGTAGGTTTTATTTGTTTGGTGGTTGTTAAGGCGATTATAAAAGTTATAGGGAAGAAAAATTAGTGATAGTTTATTTCTAGAAATAAGTAAGCAAATCGCTAAAAACTTAAAAACCTTCTTTAAATAATAAATTATTCAAAGAAGGTTCTATGAAAACTGTTTGTCTTTTTTCAAACGGTATTTCATGTTTTTAGGATAAGAAAAAGGCAAACTATTTTATAAAGAAAAACTAATTACTACTTGCAACAGAAATACAAAAACTACAGATAACACTTAATAACTTTTTCATTCTAATTCCATTTGTGCAAGAGAAATCAGAAGGGTCTTATTTTGTTTTTATAAAACGTTGCCTTTTATTAGTGCCAACAAAATAGATAGAATACAAACCAGTTTCTAGGTTAGAAATATCAATAGTTGCCTTATTTTTTATATCATTTTCTTGTAAAACAAGTCTTCCTAGAAAGTTATAAATTTGAATAGCTTGTGTATTGTTAGGTATGTCTTGAATAGTTATTTGATGAATTGCTGGATTTGGAAAAATGGAAGTTTCTACTTCTGCTAAAGCTAATTGTTCTACAGAATTATTATTAGATTCTATACGATCAGAAGCAGCTGAACCAATGAAAATTTTATTCTCAAAAAAACCTGTGTTACTATTATTGATTGCAATATCTATTAATAAACTAGAATTAGAGCCAGTTGTTACTCTTTTTAATACCCCATTGATAAGATACTGAATATCTGTACCGACACGCTCAATACGTATTACATCTCCCAATATATATTTGCCCAAATATTTAACTCGTTGTCCATTCTCAAAAGCAGCAATATTATCACCATAAATCTCAAAGGCATACTGAATTTGATCTTTATCTGCATTAGCATTAGAAGAAGATAAACCAAAAATTTTGCTATTTGAACTGAGATCTTCTAAAATTGTCGTTTCTGCCCAACCATTGGAATTTTCAGGAATTACTTGAGTAGATGCTGCTCCACTGTTGCCCCAACCATACGCTGTGGTACTTCTTATATTACCATTGGCATCTTCTGATACACCAACTTTGTCTGTCCAAATAACTTTTTGTGGCTCTGCAGGAGTGCTAGAATTATTCAAACTTTTTGATAAAAGCCATTCATAAAGATTAGGGCTATGTAGAGAGTTGTCTGTTTTATAAGCCCTACTCCAAGAATTATGTCCGACACCCTCATAAGTAGTAAAAATTAATTCTGCTGTAGGCTTAGGATTATTACAGTCCTTAATACCATTAAATGTTTTCAGACCTGCATCATAAATCACCGTTTTATCTTTATTTCCATGAAAATGCCATACTGGAATTTCTTTTTCTGAAATAGAACAACCTCTTTCTTCAACTTTGTTTGTAGCTGTTCTAGCTGCTACTGGAGCAATAGCTGCTAAAATGTTTTCATTGTTTCTATATCCATCAGCAGCGTACTTGTAAACTCCAATTCCCCCTAAGCTCAATCCTGTTAAATAAATTCTATTACGATCTATACGATAATTATCAGACCCACTTACCACATGATCGATTACATCTTGAACTATAGAAGGACGCCAAGCATTTTCGTCGGAAAAAAGTTGAGGAGATATAACAATAAAGCACTCTTGTTTCCCATTAACAGTGAAACACATAGGATGTCCTTCTTTGATATGCTTTGGAGGACCATTTTCTTTCACTCTTTCCAAATGTGAAGGACTTCCACTTCCTTTTTCTCCTTGTCCGTGCAAAAATATTAATACAGGATAGGTTTTAGAAGAATTAGTAGCGTAATCTGAAGGAAGGTGTTCTAAGTAACCTATATTTCCTTTGTCATTATCTGTTCGGCGAGCCGTTTGTTGTGCACTTAAATAATTTGAAAAAAAGAATAAATAAACAAACAGAAAGAAAAAAATATTTTTATACATAGTTTTACAATTAAAGTGTATTAATAAATTGATATTGTAAATGATTGTCTGTTAGTGATTTATTAATTATAATGGAGGCAATGTTACAAATAAAAATTTATATCTTTATATAAATTTTATTTTTTTAACAATTGCATTTTTGCAATAATTAATTTGGCAACAGGCTAAATATTCAAAATGTTTAGCTCTTGTTATTTAGAGTACCCCTGTTGGGCTTAGTTTATAACTAAGACCTATCAGTTAGTAAATCTTCAGATTTACGTTGTCAAGTACAAATAAAAACACCCTTACTCGCAAATCTAAGATTTGCCAAACTGATAAATTGTAGTCACAGACTACGCTTAACAGAGAGAACTTTCTAAATCTTCAATACTCTGAATATTCCCTAACGAAGTCGGACTTTGACGAATAAATTTGAATCTAGGCTCATTCTAATGGTTTATGCTCATAACTGATTACTCTTTTTACTTTCCATTGGTCATTTATAAATTCCCAAACTGTGATAAATTTAGAAACCTCTACAGGTTTTCCATCCATCAAAAAAATATGAATGCCAGTTTGAACTGCTCCAAAAGCTCCTAGTTTATGAATATTTGTTTCTATGAGTTTGCGAGTAAGCTTGAATGGCTTAGAACACCTATCTTCAAAGGCTGCAATTTCTTTTTCTATGGAAGTATTCAATCCAGTTCTATCATCATAAAATTCTAGGTTTTGAGACATTATTTTTTTGTATAAAGTGAGGTTACATTCGTTAAAGGCAACATCAAAAAGTAAACTATCCATCTTCATGATTTTACCTTGAAGATTATCGTCCAAATTCTGAGAATAAAGCAAGTTGGAGAGAGAAGCACTAAAAAAAAGTAGAAACAAAAAAAGATATTTCTTCATAAGAATAAGATTAAATGTAAAAAAATAATTATACTCAAAAAGTCTAAAGGGTGTTTTTCACTCCTTTTATTTTAAAGTAAATTAGGGGATATGTATGTTGATTATCAATGAGTTATTATATATTCATTTTTAGTACATGTAGTTTTTAACAAAGACAGCACTTATTCTTAAAGGTTGCAACACTCTGAATAGTGCTAATGAACAAATTGTAAGAACTTTTAGGTTAAGATGATATCAAAGTTGAAAAAATGCTAATGAAAAGCTAATTCCCACTTGCAAAAGAAATACATCTACTCGCAAATCTAAGATTTGCCTAACTGATAAATCGTAGTCGCAGACTACGCTTAACAGAGTGGATAGCTACTCATCTTCAATTAAACTAAATCTATTCTTTTCATAAAATACAGAAGCGTATGAAGACAAATTTTCTATTTCATCTGCATTGTCTGAAATAGTTTCAATATATGTTTTTGTGTTTGCTTTCATAACAATAACCCATGAGTTATATATTTTTATATTGGCAAGAGAATTTTGGTTTGTTTTAGGAAGAAGTTTTCTTTTAATTTTTTTAAATTCATTTTCTAAAAAATCATTTAATTGTTTTTGTTTTATATCAGTCATTTTATACATTGGTTTAGTAAATATCTTAACATCAATTTAGTCTATTTGTACTATTATTGTTCATTTTAACCCTAAGTCAAAACTAAAAACCCTATGTATAGGATTGCTAGTTTTTTGGAACATTATGAATAACAGATAAACTATCAGATTCATTTCTAAAAGGGTAATTTTTAACTGGTACCCTGTTGGGCTTAGTTTATAACTAAGACCTATCAGTTAGTAAATCTTCAGATTTACGTTGTCAAGTACAAATAAAAACACCCTTACTCGCAAATCTAAGATTTGCATAACTGATAAATCGTAGTCGCAGACTACGCTTAACAAGGTATTTCTATATCGCTACTTATCCCTCCCCATGAATATTTAGAGTTGAATGGTAAATTATACATTTTTTGTAAACTACCAAATAACTTTATTGCTACTTTTTGTTCCAAAGAAAATAGTTGTATATCTATATCTTCTGTGTTATCATCAGAGGTAATGAAGAAATATTTATCATACTCAAAAGCTACTGAAGAATTGGTTTGACTATCTGTTGGAATGCCATTAATATTAAAGTATTTCATTGAATTAAAATTAAGCAAAAACGAAGAAAACCCTAACAAAGTTCCGAAACACTCTGTTAGGGTTGCAAATTAAAATTACATATTCCTCCTATACTGCCCCCCAACCTCAAACAAAGCTCTAGTAATCTGTCCCAACGAACAAGTTTTAGTAGCTGTCATTAAGTGTTCAAACATATTTTCATGTTTGATGGCTGCTTTTTGAAGGTCTTTGAGTATTTTTTGACTTTTTTGTTCGTCGAAAGAATGAAGAGATTTAAGCATATTTATTTGATACTCTTTCTCTTCTTCTGTCGAACGAATTACTTCGGCAGGAATCACCGTTGGCGAACCCTTCGAAGACAAAAATGTATTCACACCCACAATCGGATATTCGCCTGTATGTTTTTGCATTTCGTAATACATACTTTCTTCCTGTATTTGTGTACGCTGAAACTGTCTTTCCATCGCTCCCAAAACACCACCACGCTCTGTAATTTGGTCAAAAATCTTCAAAACAGCTTCTTCTACCAAATCCGTCAGTTCTTCAATAATAAACGAACCTTGCAACGGATTTTCATTTTTTGCTAGTCCTAATTCTTTATTGATAATCAACTGAATTGCTACGGCACGACGAACAGAATCTTCCGTTGGTGTCGTTATGGCTTCGTCGTAAGCGTTGGTATGCAGCGAGTTACAGTTGTCGTAAATGGCATACAAGGCTTGTAGCGTAGTACGAATATCATTAAAATCAATTTCTTGTGCGTGAAGCGAACGCCCCGAAGTTTGGATATGATATTTTAGTTTTTGCGCTCTTTCGTTGGCGTTGTACTTGTGTTTCATCGCCTTTGCCCAAATACGACGAGCAACACGACCAATAACCGAATATTCTGGGTCAATTCCATTGGAAAAGAAAAACGAGAAATTCGGTGCAAAATCATTAATATCCATTCCTCTACTCAAATAATATTCAGCAAAAGTAAAACCATTGCTAAGTGTAAAGGCAAGTTGCGTAATCGGATTTGCGCCTGCTTCTGCAATATGATAACCCGAAATAGAAACCGAATAGAAATTTTGAACGTGATGATTAATGAAATACTGCTGAATATCTCCCATTAGTTTTAGCGAAAATTCTGTACTAAAAATACACGTATTTTGCGCTTGGTCTTCCTTCAAAATATCAGCCTGTACCGTTCCACGAACTTGTGTAAGCGTTTTGGCTTTTATTTTATCATAAATTTCTTTATCCAAAACCTCATCGCCTGTTACTCCTAAAAGCATTAAGCCCAAGCCGTTATTTCCTTCTGGTAATTTTCCGTTGTAGGTAGGACGAGTTTTGCCTTCGTATTTTTTCTTGATTTTTGCCTCAACTTCTTCCTCCAAAGCATTTTCTTTGATATAAATTTCACATTGTTGGTCAATGGCGGCATTCATAAAAAAGGCGCACACCGTAGCAGCAGGACCATTAATTGTCATTGAAACCGACGTAGTTGGGTCAGCCAAATTAAAACCTGAATAGAGTTTTTTTGCATCGTCCAAACAACATACATTTACACCTGAATTACCCACTTTTCCATAAATATCTGGACGATAATCTGGGTCTTCTCCATACAATGTAACCGAATCAAAAGCCGTCGAAAGTCGTGCAGCAGGCATTCCTTTTGAAAGATAATGAAAACGTCTGTTGGTTCGTTCGGGACCTCCTTCTCCTGCAAACATACGAGTAGGGTCTTCGCCTGTACGCTTAAACGGAAAAACGCCAGCCGTAAATGGAAATTCCCCCGGTACATTTTCTTGCAAATTCCATTTCAAAATATCTCCCCACGCTTTGTATTTTGGTAGAGAAATTTTAGGGACTTTAGTTTGAGAAAGGGAAGTTGTATAAGTTTTAAGACTAAACTCTCTATTACGAACTTTATAAACAAAATCATCAGCTGTATAAGTAGCTACTTTTGTTTGCCAAGCTTCAATGATTTTCCAGTTTGTGCCTTCTAAAGTGAGTTTTATTTGTTCGAAAGTATCTTTCAAGCCATTTATGATAGAATCTTTCAAGTCTTTATCCATTTCTTCATTGTCCGAAATAGAATGAATAGAAAGTTCTAAACCGTATAATTTTTGTGCAATTTCAGACTGTTCTTCTACATTTTTATCATAACGACGATTGCTTTCACTAATTTCTGAAAGATAACGAACTCTTGAAGGAGGAATAATATACTGTTTTTCAGAAGTTGAAGCAGAAATTTCGAAAGAAGAATCAAACTTTTTAGAAGATGTTTCATTGATTTTATTAATGAGGGAACGATAAAGTGTATTCATTCCAACATCATTAAATTGCGATGCAATCGTACCAAAAACAGGAATTTCTGAATCAGGTGTATCCCACAAATTACGGTTTCGTTTGTACTGTTTTTTGACATCACGAAGGGCATCTAAAGCACCACGCTTGTCAAATTTATTGAGTGCAATTACATCAGCAAAATCAATCATATCAATTTTTTCTAACTGCGAAGCTGCACCGTATTCAGGTGTCATGACGTACAAAGAAGCGTCTGAATGGTCTGTAATGGCTGTATCAGATTGTCCAATTCCAGAAGTTTCGACGATAATCAAATCAAATTCGGCTGCACGAAGAATATCAATCGCATCTTGAACATATTTTGAAAGAGCTAAATTGGATTGACGAGTAGCCAACGAACGCATATAAACACGCTCATTTGTAATCGAATTCATACGAATACGGTCGCCCAACAGTGCGCCACCTGTACGACGACGAGAAGGATCAACAGAAACAATAGCAATCGTTTTGTCTTCAAAATCCATTAAATAACGTCTTACAAGTTCGTCGACAAGTGAAGATTTACCAGCACCACCTGTTCCAGTAATTCCCAAAACAGGAGCTACTTTTTCAGGTATTAATTCTTTTATTTTCTTTAGAATTTCTTTATTTTTTTCTGGATAATTTTCAACGGCTGAAATAATCCTTCCCAAATTTTTAGAATTTCTTTCTTTTACTTTTTCTACTTCGCTTATTTCTACATCGTGTCCTGTTGGAAAATCAGTTTGTTCAAGCAAATCATTTATCATTCCTTGCAATCCCATCGAACGACCATCATCTGGATGATAAATTCGGGTAATACCGTAATTATGCAGTTCCTCAATTTCGGATGGAAGAATTACACCACCACCACCACCAAAAAGCTTGATGTGTCCTGCACCTCTTTCTTTCAAAAGGTCGTGCATATATTTAAAAAATTCTACGTGTCCACCTTGATAAGAGGTAATGGCAATGGCTTGCGCATCTTCTTGAATGGCGCAATTTACAATTTCTTCTACCGAACGGTTGTGTCCTAAATGGATAACTTCTGCGCCCGAAGACTGAATAATTCGACGCATTATATTTATAGCTGCATCATGTCCATCAAAAAGAGCTGCTGCCGTAACGACACGCAGTTTGTTTTGGGAAACATAAGGCACTGGAATTGGAGGGTTGGTACTCATATTATTTTTTGTGTTGTATATAGTTCTTTTCGAAAGCTAAAGCATTCGGTACAGTTTCGCACCTTAAAAGATACGCTACATTTTTTGTAACTCTTATATTACAAAAATAGTAAGAAAAAGCGAAGTTTTTTGTTTTGGCTAATTTCGAATCATTTTGTTTTGCCTAGAATTTTTAAAGTATCAGACAATTAGAGGGAAATTTATTATCTTGAAATGAAAAATACCAACACCATGAACGAAACTACAAACTATCCGATTTATTTATTTGAAGAGCCTATTTTGATTCCGAAAGATGAAATGCTGTTCCTCCTCTTTTAGCCTATCATTTGGCTAAAAAAATTGAAAGTAATTGGAAATTGTATTTTGTGGAAGAAAAGTTCAAAATTAAGAAAATTTGGAAAAAATATAACTCGCTCCTATACTTACTAAAAGTCCTAAAATTATAACTACAAATAAAATATTTATTGCAGTTTTGATATTTTTCTTCATACGAACGTATTTTATTTTCTGCCTGTTTAGAGCAATTATAGATCTTGAAAAAAATGCTAATCTAAATTTAGAGAGTGCAAACAATGATAAAGTTCCAAAACTCATCATACCAATTATAAATGACAAATATGTAGGAATAGTATTAAAATATATACTTCCAAACACAATTATCACAAGAAAGAAAATTGCATTTAATAAGAATATAAAATACCATTTAGTAAAAATATTGTAAAGAAAACCTGCATGAAACTCTTTAACTCTCGTGTCTAAATCATCATCAAATTTAAATCCCCAGTCTTGATTATTATAAGAGAAATAATAACTAATTTCACTATTCGGAAATAATGATTCATCAGCTTCAAATGTAATATTCAAATTATCTTTATCTTTTCTAGCATCTATGCCTAAATCTATAATTTTTCTATTATCAAAATTTTCGTAAGAGAGTAGACTTTTTAGATTTGAGAATTTTATAGAAGTTCCGTCAATAGTATTTACCTCAAAGTTTATATTTTCAAAATTTTTGTTTTCTAAGAAATCTATAAAATCATTTAACCTTTCTTCTTCTATCACATAAGCAAACTTATAGCGTTTATATTTTTTATAATTCATAATACAATTTTCAAAATTTTTACTTTACACCATATTTAAAATGCAAATTTACACTTTTCTCAAAAAAACTCTCCAAATCTCAAAATATTTTTGCAATTTTGATACACTCAAAAAATCAAATTGCCAATAAAAATAGCGATAAAAAATAACTCTCATGGCTAGACCTTCAAAATCAACTTCAAAAACCAGCACTACCGATACAAAGAAAACAAAACAAACGCCTTTGATGAAACAGTACAATCAAATCAAGGCAAAACACCCAGATGCTATTTTGCTTTTTCGTGTTGGTGATTTTTACGAAACTTTTGGAGAAGATGCTGTTCGTGCTGCCAAAATTTTAGATATTACCCTTACAAAACGTGCCAATGGAGCAGCTTCTGAGATTGCACTGGCTGGTTTTCCTCATCATTCTTTAGATAATTATTTGCCTAAACTGGTTCGTGCAGGACTTCGTGTGGCTATTTGTGACCAACTAGAAGACCCAAAACTAGCAAAAGGAATTGTAAAACGAGGCGTTACCGAGCTGGTAACTCCGGGATTAGTTTTAGGAGATAATGTTTTGGAGAACAAGAAAAATAATTATTTAGCTTCTATTTATTTCTATAAAAATAAAAAATATGAAGCTGTTGGTGCTGCTTTTTTAGATTTATCAACAGGAGAGTTTTTGGTAGCAGAAGGAGAATACAATTATATCGAACAACTTTTAGAGCGTTTTGCGCCTTCTGAAATTATTTATAGCAAATCGAATAAAAAAGAATTTGAAACGCAGGTAGTTCGTCAAGGAAGTAATTTTTCACAGTTTGCCATCGAAGAGTGGATTTATACGACTAATTTTGCCTATGAAAAACTTACAAAACATTTCGGAACGGCATCTCTAAAAGGTTTTGGAATTGAATCTCTACATGCTGCTACCATTGCAGCAGGAGCAGTTTTGTATTATTTGGAAACGACAGAACACCACGAAAAAAATCATATTATTTCTCTAAGCCGAGTGGAACAAGACAAATATGTTTGGTTAGATTCTTTCACAACTCGCAATTTGGAATTACTTGTTCCAATGCATGGAAATGGAAGTTCTTTAATTGAAATTTTGGATAAAACGGTTACTCCAATGGGTGCAAGACTACTTAGAAAATGGGTAGCTTTTCCATTAAAAGATGCAAAACCAATTCAAAATCGACTTCGAAATGTAGCTGTTTTGGTAGAAAAAGATGCTCTACAAGGTGAGTTGCGTTCGTATTTGAAGGAAGTAGGCGATTTAGAACGCTTGATTTCAAAAGTTGCAGTAGGAAGAATTAGTCCAAAAGAATTAGTGAAACTTCGTGATTCTTTAGAAGCAATTCCGACAATTAAAGATATTTTATTAAAGAGTAAAACCAATGAATTAGAAGCCATTGGAGAAAAAATTGTCTTGAATACTGATATTCTCAAGAAATTACAAGACGAGTTAGAAGACAATCCACCACTTGCTGTTCAGCAAGGAACGACTATAAAAAGAGGAGTTCATAAAGAGCTTGACGAACTGCGTGATATTTCTAGTTCGGCAAAAGAATTTTTAGAAAAAGTACGTCAGAGAGAAATTGTAGCTACTGGAATTACATCTTTAAAAATTAGTTTCAATAAGGTTTTTGGTTATTATATTGAGGTCAGTAATGCTCACAAAACTAAAGTTCCATCAGCTTGGATTCGTAAACAAACGCTTGTCAATGCAGAGCGTTACATTACGCCAGAACTCAAAGAATGGGAAGAAAAAATTATTACAGCAGAGGAAAAAATCGCCAGCATTGAGTACACACTTTATCATAATTTGGTTTCGGAAGTGGCGCAATATGTAAAGGTTATTCAGCAAAATGCAAAGTTTTTATCGATGCTTGATGCCCTTTGTGGATTGGCAGAAGTGGCAATGCAAAATAATTATTCCTTGCCTGAAATTACAGATGATAATATTTTAGAAATTAGAGAAGGAAAGCACCCAGTTATTGAAAAATTATTACCTCTTGGAGAGCAATATGTTCCAAATGATGTAATTATGAATCCTGAAAGTGAACAGATTTTTATCATAACGGGACCTAATATGGCAGGAAAATCTGCACTTTTACGTCAAACTGCTTTGATTGTCTTGATGGCTCAAATTGGAAGTTTTGTTCCTGCCAAAAGTGCTAAAATTGGTGTTGTTGATAAGGTTTTTACTAGAGTTGGAGCTTCGGATAATATTGCAAAAGGAGAATCTACTTTTATGGTAGAAATGTCTGAAACGGCTAGTATTCTGAATAATTTGAGTGATAGAAGTCTTGTTTTGATGGACGAAATAGGACGAGGAACAAGTACATACGATGGAATTTCGATTGCGTGGGCGATTGTAGAATATTTACACACTTTACCCAATGCAAAACCAAAAACGCTTTTTGCAACGCATTATCACGAACTCAACGAACTTAAAAATGATTTTGATAGAATAAAAAATTACAATGTTTCGGTAAAAGAAGTAGGAGGGAAAATTATTTTCCTTAGAAAGCTAAAAGAAGGAGGCAGTGAACACAGTTTTGGAATAAATGTAGCTTCACTTGCAGGAATGCCAAAAAAGGTAGTTCTGAGAGCATCTGAAATGATGCATCATTTTGAAACCAATAAATTCAAAGATAAGGACAAAGAAACGCTACAATCTGCACCTAAAAATACATTTTATGAAAATCAAGGTTCACTTTTTGGAAGTCAAGCCGACCCAGCTTTAGAAAAACTAAAAGATGAATTATTAGCTCTTGACATCAATCGTCTGTCGCCTGTGGAAGCACTTTTGAAATTGAATGAGTTTAAAATTAGAGTTGGGAAATAGTGATAAGTGATTAATTATTCACGATTAATAAATTTCGGCTTTTATCCTCAACGACGCTTTTAAGCTCGTTGACGGCTAAAAAATAAACTTGTATGAGAAAATACGATAATAAACCATTGTTATTAATAATTGAGCCTAAGTTTATCTATTGGCTTTTTATCATTCTAACATTGCTATTAATCTTTTTTTTTACTTTTCTTGTTTACAAAGATTGGATAAAGGGAGATTATGGGGTTATTAATCTTCTATTAACTATTGGATTAATATTTTTTTTATATAAACTACTTTCTATTAAAAAAGTCTTATCAATAGAACTGTATGATACAGAACTCATTATAAAGCATTCATTTGGAGAGGATTTGAGTTTGAAATACAATCAAATATCCAAGATAAATATTTACTATGACATAACATTTCATACAAGAAACCCTCATGAAACTGTTGTAGTTTGGAGAAAGAGAGGACATAATATTCAATTTAGCATAGAACGAGCTAAGATAAATTTGAAAGAGGGGGCTAATTTTCTAGAATGCGTTAATTTTTTATCTACCAAAATCCCTGTAACTATTCATATACATAACGCCCGTAAAAAGTATATTACAGAAGACATAATAGAAGCAAAAATAAGATGGTCAAATAAACCTTACTTATAGGTACTCTTTTTAAACAAGTAAAAAACTATGTAAACACTAGAAAAAAAATTAGCGACTACAATTTCTGCTTTAAAAGAAGAGAAACAAAAATATCTTTTAGAGTTGGTTGATAAGATAATTTTGGAAGGATTCGAGTTAGATTTAGAAAATGTATTTTGATATTCTAATTTTTCAGACCTTGTGAAACTGTGTATTTCTCTCTGTGCCTTAGTGTTAAAGAATGTATTTATTTTTCATAACAAAATCAATTCTATACGATTGTGTATATTTGCAGTATAGCAATTTTTTAAACTTATATTTTACCATAAAAACGACACATTTCATGTCAGCACACACATTCAAAGCTAACAATCCAGCCTTAAAATCTTTTGTAGAAATTGCAAAAGATTCAGACTTTCCAATTCAAAACTTACCATTTGGTATTTTTTCTACTGACAACCAAGATGCTCGTGTAGGCGTTCGTATCGGAGATTTTGTATTAGATTTAGCAGAACTTTCTGACTCAAATTTATTAAATGATTTAGATTTTGACCATAGCGTTTTTTATGAGAACGTTCTTAATCCTTTTATAGAATTAGGTCAAGAAAATTGGAGAGCTACACGAGAAAAAATCTCAGAATTATTACAAACTGGTTCTGATTTAGAGAAGCAAAAAGACAAAGTTCTCGTTCCTGTAGCAAACGTAACAATGCACATGCCTGTACAAGTAGGCGATTATACTGATTTTTATTCTAGCATCGAACACGCTACTAACTTAGGAAAACTTTTTAGACCAAATGCAGAGGCACTTATGCCAAACTGGAAACATATTCCTGTTGGTTATCATGGTCGTGCTTCTTCTATTGTTATTTCAGGTACAGAAATTCATAGACCAAAAGGACAAATAAAACCAAATGAGAACGAGCCACCTATTTTTTCGCCTTGTAGAACATTAGATTTCGAATTAGAAATGGCTTTCATTGTTGGTAAGTCTACAAAATTGGGTGAATCTGTAACGATTGACACAGCAGAAGACCATATTTTTGGAATGGTTGTCTTTAATGATTGGTCGGCTAGAGATATTCAAAAATGGGAATATGTGCCATTAGGACCTTTCTTGGGCAAAAGTTTTGCCTCTTCTATTTCACCTTGGATAGTTACGCTTGATGCTTTAGAGCCGTTTAGAGTAGAAAGTCCAAAGCAAGACCCAGAAGTTTTGGATTATTTGAAATACACAGGAAAACATAATTTTAATATTAGTTTAGAAGTAGATTTTATTCCTGAAAATGGAGAAGCGACTACAATTAGTCACTCAAGTTTCAAATATTTGTACTGGAATATGGCGCAGCAACTTACACACCATACCGTAAATGGTTGTAATATCAATGTTGGTGATATGTGTGCTTCGGGAACAATTAGTGGAAAAGATGAAAATTCGTATGGTTCACTTATCGAAATTACACAAGGAGGCAAAAAAACACTTACATTGAAAGGTGGAGAAGAGCGCAAATTTATTCAAGATAATGATTCAATTGTAATGCGTGGTTTTTGTCAGAATGATTCTGTAAGAATTGGTTTTGGAGAAGTTAGTGGAAAAATTCTTCCTGCTAAATAAGATACATTCAGATATATTTTCTATAAAAAATGCTTACAGAATCAAAAGGATTTTGTAAGCATTTTTTATGAATTCTGAGTTATAATCTAATTTCCTAAAGCTCTTCCAAAAAGTTGCCCTACAAGCTCAAAACCTTCTGCATAATTATTTCTTTTTTGCTCAAAAGATAAATTACCGTTTTCATCTTCTGTAATCAGATACGTAAAGACAAAATCGCCATCTCCATTCTGCCAGCCGTCTAATTGTCCAAAACGAAGGTCATTTATTTGATAAATTTTCTTTCCATTTTCTGTTCTTGTTTTTACTGTGTAATATCCTTGTGGAACTTCTAAAAGCTGTTTTACTTTTTCATTGTCTTTTAATGGGTCTAAAAGCTGCCAATTTTTATCAAAATAATTGTAATTTACTGATTTGTTTTCATCTAAAACAGAATAATAACCACTATAATAACCGTCTTCTGTTTCTACAATATTATTCCAAAGTAAAATATTCAACGGTGTAGTTTTGGTATCGTAACGCAGATAATCAATATTTTGTGCTTTTAGATTTTCTTCAAAAACAGAATTTACTCGCTGCTGATTAATCACTCCCATTAATAAATAAAAAGAAGACATTCCTACGCCAAACCAAACCAAAAAAGCACGTTTTTTATTATATGAATTACCATAAGAATTTCCTTTAAAAGCAGGTAAAAACCTTGCCCAAAGAAGCAAAATCAAAAAAGGAATCGTATAGAAAAAATCAATGACAAAAACGGTTTTGGTAGCATAACCATAATCTGAAAAAGGATAGAAAATCTTTGTTCCCCAAGTAGTAAACATATCTAGCCAAGAATGCGTAATCATTCCCCAAAAAAACAAATGTGTCCATCTCCAAAAACTCATTTCTGATAGAAATTTGAGTTTGTATTTTGTTCCCAGAAAATTAAAAAGCCAACCCAAAAGTGGCGCAATAATAACAGCAAACAACACAGAGTGCATCAAACTACGATGCCAACGCAATTCTTGTACAATATCCAAAAAAGGATTTGCCAAAACATCTAAGTCTGGAATTGTTCCTGCAACTGCGCCCCAAAGCATAGCTTGATTTCCAATTTTGCGCCCTGCGATAAGTTCGCCAACGGCTGCTCCTAATACAATTTGTGTAAGTGAATCCATAAAGTTTTCTTAAAATAATTTCTCAAATTAAGAAAAAAACGATACAAACATATAAAAGTTTTTTACCAAGATAAATACTTGGACATTCTATGTTTAAAATTTAATTCAACTTACAATTATTCTATTTAGCTAACTCTTCCAAAACTACCTGTTTGAGTTTGTCTATATTTCCACTAAAGCCACTTTCTTTATGCACAATTTCGCCTTTTTTATTGATAACAATAGTTGTAGGAACTAGATTTACATCATACACATCAGCTAATTCTTTTGCATTTGGAAGGATAGAAAAGCTAAACATTTCTTTTTGTCGCTGTGCAAAACGTGTTACTTCAAGAGGTGTATTCTTTGTAACAGCTAAGAAAATAATATCATCTGTTTGGGTTTCTCTCCATATCTTATTGAGATACGGAATTTCTTTTGCACATGGAAGACAATAGTTTGCCCAAAAATTCAGAACAACTACTCGTTCTTTCCATTCCGATAATTTTATTTCGTAGCCAGACATATCTTTGATAGAAAAATCAGCAGCTAGTTTTTTTGTTTCTTGGTTTTCGTTTTCTACCCTTTCTTTTAGATTTTTAGCATAGCTTTCAAACCCTTTTTCTTGCTCTGTTTCCTTGAAAAGAACTTTAATAGAATCTAAAGTTTCTATTTCTCTATTATTTTGATAAAGAGTATCATAAATTTTCAAGGCTTCAGAATACTTATCTAGTCTTTTGTAAAGAGTAGCTTTCATTTTGAGAAGGTAGGTAATAGAATAATTGCTTGACTGATTCATTGTATCACTTCTATAATAAAAAACACTCGTATTTATGAAATACACTGCTTTATTATAATTTTTTCTTGCTACTTCTATATCTGACATGAGAGCATAAGCATCTGCTATAAATCCATCTGTCTGTTTATACCCCATTTTCTTCATGTTTTGCTTAGTAAGCATCGGATTTTTATGTCTTCCATAGTTATTTTTAGATTTTTCTAATAGATTGTCAGCTAATATCATAGCTGAATCATACTTTCCTAGATATATATACGCATTTGCACTAGGATTAAGAAAGTCTATTCTAGTAGAGTCTATGTTATCCATCCAAAAAACATTATTATATATAATATCTCTATCTTTATAAAATGGAGATACAAAATTATAAAAACCTTGTGAATGATTCATACCTACAAAAGAGTTAGGATATTTTTTTGATATCTGGTTCATTACTGAGTCAAAGAAATATTCTTCACTACTTTTCTCTCCCTCATAATCAATAGCAGCATTATAGTCGATCATAGCTTTATGCAAAAAATTACTGTTCGGATAATTATTCAGCAGCTCTAAGATATACTTTTGAGAGTTTTTTAATTGTTTATTGTTTGAGTATAAAATAGCCATGGTAGAAAGGTGAGAAGCATTTTCTGGATTAAATTTAGCTTTAGCACTATCTAAGTAGGATATTGCTTTCTCTCTATAAAGTGTATCACTAATTTGTCCTTTATAATACTGACCACGTAAGTAAGTAACGTGATTTGCATAAGCTATAATATTATTAGGATAATTACTTAATTCACTCTCTAACCTCTCTTTTGTGGTATAGTTCTGAAATGAATTTAAAGCAGGTTTATGCCTACCATTATAAATTACACGTTCGTATATAATTGTATCTGAATCTTCTAAGTTATAGAAATATCCAAAAAAATAAGCTGCATCAGAGGGAATAGTAAATTTACCTACTCCCTCATTTACTTTTATAAAACCTCTTCTTACACTAAGATCTTCTAAAAAAAAATCTATGTGAAAAAATAATGAGTCAGTGTTAATATTAATACTGTCTCTTATAGCATTGATGCTTACTTCAGTATCTTGGTAAATAATACTTGGCAGTATAAAAGAAGATTTAACTAATTTTTCTTTTTCAGAACTGCATGCTAAAAGAAAAGGTGCCAAAAGAACAAATACAAAATATTTCATATATTGCTTAATTTTGATTTGTACAACAAAAAATGTAATTTAAACTTTAGTCTACATCCAATAACACGTCTGGCAGCCTTGAGAAGAACGTGACCTACAATACGCTGTTACAGTTTCTAAATTATAGCCTTGGTTTTCATAACCACATATAGTATTTCTATGACCACTACCATCTCCCCAATCACAGCACAAAGTTGAATTAGTACCAGGATCACCTGGACGGATAATACCACCACTAATACGGTTAGCATCTTTGTTAGAAACAGCAAACTTACCAAATCTTTTTTTAAGATTTTTCATAGAACATAAAAATTTAATGAATTTAAAAATAATTTATTATCTAACCTGCCTTTCAGAAGACTTACTAAGTAAGTTTGATATCACAAATATCAAAAAAAAAAAAGGTGTATTTCCAAATAAAAAGAACCCTGATTTCTAAAGTAATTTTTAATTGTCTGATAATAAGCTGTTTGTGTTTGAAAATAATTTCATTATTAGACTATATAGCTCTATGCTTAGTAACTGATTCCGACAAATATAAACGTGATTTATAATTCATAATCTTATTTTTTATAAGCAATGATAGTTATTTTTCTCTATTCCAAATTTTTACATTACTTTTGTTATAAAATAAACCATATTAATATAGAAAGTACCAAATGGCTAAATTTCCTCATATCAAGCAACGTGACCAAATGGATTGTGGTCCTACGTGTTTGAAGATGATTACAAAATATTACGGAAAAAATTTCTCACTACCTTTTTTGAGAGAAAACTGTTATATAGGCAAACAAGGCGTTTCTCTTTTAGGAATTGCTACAGCAGCCGAAAACATTGGACTTCGCACACTTGCTGTTCAAATAGATATTGAAACGCTCATAGAAGAAAAACCTGTTCCTTTTATAGCACACTGGAATCAAAATCATTTTGTTGTGGTCTATAAAATCACAAATAAAAAAGTTTTTGTAGCAGATCCAGCTTCGCAGCTTTTAGAATATACACACCAAGAATTTAAGAAAGCGTGGATTCAGGCCAATGGAGCAGCAAAAGAAGGGCAAATAAAAGAAGAAGAAACTGGAATTGCACTCTTGATAGAAACTACACCAGACTTTGATAATCAAGATGATGTAGAAGAAAGCAAGGCTTCTTTTGGGTATTTATTAAATTATTTAAAGCCTTATAAAGCGATTATTTTTCAATTGTTTTTAGGGCTTTTGGGAGCTACTCTACTTTCGCTTTTCTTACCTTTACTTACTCAAGCCTTAGTAGATACAGGAATTCAGCAGAAAAATCTTTCCTTTGTGTATGTTGTTTTGATAGCTCAACTTTTATTTTTTCTATCCAAAAACTTTATTAATCTTATCAGAAGTTGGATTTTGTTGCAATTGTCTGTACGCCTAAACATACAAATTGTATCTGATTTTTTGGCAAAAATGATTCGATTGCCTTTACCATTTTTTGAATCTAAAAACCTAGGAGATATTCTGCAACGTATGCAAGATAATCAGCGAATTGAACAGTTTTTGAGTGGAACGTTATTAGATTTTATCTTCTCTTTAGCTAGTTTATTCTCTGTTGGTATACTAGTAGTAATTTATAGTCCTGTTATATTTGCACTTTTTTTAGCAGGAAGTGCTTTATATATCACTTGGATTTTGCTTTTTTTAAAGAAAAGAAAAGTTTTAGATAACAAACGCTTTGCACTTTCTTCTTCCACTCAAAGTAACGAGGTAGAACTTGTACAAGGAATGGCAGAAATTAAGTTTAATAATTTTGAGAAAGAAAAACGATGGGAATGGGAACGTTTGCAGGTAAAGAGAGCTAAGTTATCGATGCAAAGTTTACGTCTAAGTCAGTTTCAACAGTATGGAGGAGGTTTTATCAATGAACTCAAAAATATCATTATTACTTTTTGGGCTGCTTATGAAGTAATTCAAGGAAGTATGACACTAGGAATGATGATGGCAGTACAGCAAGTTTTGGGACAAATGGAAGTTCCTTTGCTTCAATCAGTTAATTTTGTACAACAAGGACAAGATGCAAAATTGAGTTTGGAACGTTTGGCAGAAATTCACGAACAAAAAGATGAAGATTCAGAAGATTTTCTTATTAAAGAACTTCCTCAAGGCGAAAACTCAAGAGATATTCATCTTAAAAATGTAACATTCCGATACGGAACACCACACAGCCAACCAGCCATAGACGATTTGACTCTTCATATTCCGACAGGAAAAACGACAGCTATTGTAGGAGAAAGTGGAAGTGGAAAAACGACACTTTTGAAACTGTTATTAAAATATTATATTCCTCAAAGTGGACAAATTACGGTTGGCTCATTGCCCCTGACTGCACTCAGTAGCTCAGTTTGGCGTGCTACTATTGGTTCTGTTATGCAAGAAGGCTTTATTTTTTCGGAAAGTATAGCCAAAAATATTGCTTTAGGCGATGAACGTCCTACACAAAAACATCTTATAGAAGCCACACAGACAGCTAATATTTATGAGCATATCCAAACTTTGCCTTTAGGTTTTCATACCAAAATAGGACAGTCAGGTGAAGGGGTAAGTCAAGGACAAAAGCAACGTTTACTCATTGCTCGGGCTGTATATAAAGATCCCGATTATTTGTTTTTTGATGAAGCTACTTCTGCATTAGATGCCAAAAATGAAAAGGTAATTTCAGAAAATTTACAACGCTTTGGGAAGTCTAAAACACAAATTATTATAGCGCATAGACTAAGCACTGTAAAAAATGCAGACCAAATTATATTCTTAGAAAAAGGAAAAATTAGAGAGCAAGGAACACACGAAGAATTAGTAGAGAAAAGAGGAATGTATTTTAATCTTGTTAAAAATCAGTTGGAATTAGCAGGATAAAACAAAAAAGCACTTGATTTGAATTAATCAAGTGCTTTTTTTTAACGTAAAACTTATTTTATTTCAATTCAATTTTTCTGCTCAAATAATTTGTTCCTTGACGAACAACAAGTGTATAAGTATCTGTACCATTAACAGCTAAATCAATTTTGCCTTGATAATCTCCAGAAAAATCAACTAAAGATTCAAAGTAGATTACATTTCCAGCAGAGTCATAAACCTCAATATAAGTTGTTTTTTTATCAGCTTTATTATTTGACAATGAGAAATTTAGAGTAAATATTCCTTCTTTTTTTTGTGGAGTTATTTTGACAGAATTTTGAACATCTTTATCAAATAAAGTAGTGGTTTCTTTTTTCATCTTATCAGAAAGAGTTGGATTTTCTTCTACATTCAATTCAGAAAAATCACGTTCTATAGTTCTTCTTTCTTTGTAAGGACGACTGTTTTGTGTCAGAATGCGAATACGTGGCGAACCATTATTTGTATGTATATCGTCTAATTCTTCGTGAAGCTCATCCAATTCTTCATGCAGCTCATTTGCAAAATCTTCATCAATTTCTATTCTGATGTTAGCTAATTCTTCATTAGCTTCCTCTAGTCCTTGCCTTGCTTCTTCCATAGCAATTTCAATTTCTTCATTCACTTCCTCCCAATCAACATCTTCAAGTTGTCTGAAGGCATTTTTTAGGTCAATTTTTAATGCTTTTAAATCGATTCTTATATCTTCTTTTAGTTCATTTAGCTCGTCTTGTTCGATGATAATAACTCTTCGATGATTTGTTTTACTGTTTGTTTTTGAATCTGTTCTAACTGATTTTTTTTCCTCTTTTTTATCTTCTTCCGAATCTTGAGCAAAACTTAAAACAGGAAACATAAAAAGAAGTGAGAATACAACAGGAGTGAGAAGTGATTTCATGAGGATAATAAGTTTAGGGTACTATTTTTATTTTTTTAGAAAGACAGTTTTTTTTCAGAAAGGTTGCAGGATTATTAAAATATAGAAAAAATAAGCCCAGTTTAACGTTTATTTAGAGATAGATTTGAAATCAAACTATATACAAATAATAATTTTGTTTAACTTTTTTATTATAATTGATTCACTAATATGATTTTTAATTTAACAATAAAGATTTTTTGTTAATTTAAGGTTTGTTTTTTTGATATAATAATAGTATCTTTAATAGGTAAAATAATCAGAGCAAAACAATTAAAATTCTTTTCACAGTTTGTACTTAGTGTCTGTTTGAGGAGTTTCTATAATTCAAATTAAAATATATTTAACAGAAATTGTTTTTAAATTTACTTCTGTGAAATAAAAACACTAAAGAAAACCAAACTGTCAAAAAACGGTCACCAACGCTATGGGATATTACAATTCAAAATTATTTGCAGAACGATTAGACGAATTTCTTAGAGGAAATATTTGTCCAATTACAAGAAAACCAATGAAACCTTGTGATGTAAATTACAAATCTGGTTATAGTAGTTTTCATTATGTCTGTGAAGCTATACATCCAGAAGTGAAAATTGCTCTTTCAGGTTCGCTTATTTCTAATGAAGATAAACTTTATGACGAACTCAAAAATAATGCTTCTTTACAAAAAGAAATCATAGGAAGAATAAGACAACATAAAGGAGAAGAATTTATGATTGCTACCTACACAGTACGTGAAGTATTGGAAGGTAAAAAAGAAGATATTAAGTAATGAAAAATAAATATAAACAACAGTTCTAAAAAAAGACTACTTTGATTATTTTAATCTAAAGTAGTCTTTTTTTTAACGCTGCAAGACAATATTTTGCCTATATGCTTGATGCAATTGTTTTATCATTTCATTCCATTTCTTATATTCCGAAATAGGTAAAATTAAATAATTACTATATACTGAGTGCTTTAAAATTATCTGTTCAGAGCTGCGAGTATATTCTACTGAAAAGCCAAAATACTCAGAATCATATTTTTGATTTTGAGGTAAATATTTGATAGCTGCTCCTCTTGGAAGTTCTAATACATAGACTTGCGTTTTTTCGAATTTATAATTGGCACTTACAGGAGTTTTTCTCAAACTATCAATTTCTGTATTCCTCCAAATTGGATTCAAATGAAGATTGATATAAAACTCGCTGTATAAAGATTGTGTATGATTAGGAATTTCATATTCATAATTTATCTGCAAGGGTTTTTCTCTTTTAGTAGATAAAACTTCCGTTTTTTTGAGTTGTAGAGTAGGTTCATGAGGATTGAGTAGGCGTTTAAATGCTTCTATTTCTTGCTCTTTATCTTGAAATTGTAGATAAGGAAGAATTGTTGTTTTAGGAAAACCTTTCAAAACCATATTTCCTGTTGCACTTATTTTTGCGCCATCAATTTTTACTTTTGCACTATCATAAATACTATTTTGGGAATAAGGAGCAGAATCAACATTCAAAATTTCAAATTTTTTAGAATTGATAGCTACTAAAGCCTCTTTGTTTTGTGTAAAATAAGATGGCATTCCAAATATTTCTTGATTTCCTGTTGCATCCAAAAAATAATTTTTTCCATTTATTTTTGCAACTACAATCATATGATTGTCTACTAATGGAATAGGTAGTTGAGAGTATCTATAAGGCAAGTCTCTTGAACCTAGCCACGCAAAATGTGCTTCAATACCTTCTATTCTAAGCATTGCCAAAAGTGCACTTGCCATATCCTTACAATCGCCATATTTTCGTTTACATACTTTTTCAGGTTGTGCAGGTCTGAATCCACGTTCTCCATCTTCAAATGCAATATATTGAACCTGTGTAGAAATCCAATCAAAAATACGTTGCGATTTTGCTAGTGCTGTAGTGTCATTTGCAGTTAGTTCATCAACAAAATACTCTAACTCAGGAAATTCTTTCATAGTATCAATTTCCTTTATAAAAGGATAATACCAATCGTATAGGTCTTGTATAGAAGATGATAAAGACACTTTTTTATCATTTTCGTCTTCTCTATTTTTGATAAACAAAACCACATGAGGTTCATAATAACGAAGGTTAGGTGACGATTTTTCGTCTGTATATTTGGGAGCATTTTCTAAAGTCCACGTATATATTTTTCTATCTCCTTCTATTTTTTCTATAAAATTAATTTTACTTGTATCCATTCCGAAAAGCTGAAACCCAATTTCTATAGTATTAGCTACCGAAACTGATAATTCTGTTTTTTGGGAGTGAATGTAAGAAGTAAAGAAAAAGCTACCCAAAAAACGAGGTTCTAAAAGCTCTTCTGTATAAGCAAGATGTGTTTGTGTACCTGCTGTTATATTGGAAAACAAAAAAACTTTTTCCTTTACATCATTATAAAAAACATCATCTGAAACGGCATCACGAGTTTGAAAATTGACGACTTGTTTTTTCTTTATTCCGTCAGCAGTTTGGACTAAAGAATAAGCATCAACATTTCTTATTTTGTTATAATCTGAGTAGGTAATTGCCTCTTGTGCGTAGGCTTGCGAGTGAAGACGCAAATGCAACATACGTGATTCTACCTGTGAGATGATTTTAAAACTATCTTTTTTTGTATCAAAATCAATATTTACTTCTTTTTTTCTATAAACAAAAACAGCTTTTTCTTTAGGATATATTTTTCGATATTCTTCCAAAAGAGAATTTTGGGAAAATAAATCAGTAGAAAAAGAAATAAAAAGTAGAAATAAAATACTGGTCAGTATCTTTTTATCAAGATTATGTTTTTTCATTAAAAAAGTCATTTATCAATTAATTTAGGATAGTTTTTGTAATTATTCTATTCAAATGACTAGCCATAATTTTAAAGACTCTATGAGAATATCTTATTTTTATAAAAATGAAACATAAATGTCTTATATATTCTCTATAATCTCTTTGATAAGGATATTTATTTCATTTGAATGTGTCAAAATCATAAAATGCCCTCCATTCTCAATCAGAAAATCATTTTTATTCAATCTTTTAGTAGAAAAAGGAATCACCAAATCGTTTGTACCATGAATTCTGAAAATAGAATTCGTAATAACTCTATTACTCTTCTCTTTGTGTTGCCACTTCAAAATCATTTTTATAAAAGATTTGGCGAATTTTGGATTTGAATTTCTGATGATTTGATAAAGCTGTCTTTCTTCTTTTCTGTATCTTTTGTTAGTTGTTCCAAAAGCAAAACTAAGTAATTTATTAGGTCTGTTGAGTAAAAAACTAGGAATAAAAAAGTAGAGTTTTAATATTCCAAACAATCTATACAAAAATGGAATTTCTTTAGGAGTGGAAGCACTTGAAATTAAAATGACTTTCTCGGTTTGAATATGTTTGGAAAGTTCGGAAACTAACATTCCACCAAACGAAACACCTATCAGAATTACTTTTTTTGTTGTATCTGTTTGTGGAGTTTCCCATTCTATAAATTTATATTTTTTATTTTTTAAAAATGAAAGATTACTAAATACAGAGCTATCTGCGCCAAGTCCAGAAAAGAGATAAATTAAGGGATGATTTGTGTTCATGAGAATGAAGTTAAGATTTTCAGTTAGACAAAACCGATACTTATTTGTTACTTTGTAAATTAAAAGTAAAAAAAGAGATTTTATAGCATACTATGAGTATAGATACTAATTCAGATAATTACCAAGTTTATACGTTTCCTAATGGTATTCGTTTGGTTCATTGTAGAGTAAATCATACCAAAATAGCACATTGTGGGTTTAGTTTGGAGGTGGGAAGTAGAGATGAAAAAGCACATCAGGAAGGAATAGCACACTTTTGGGAACACATGGCTTTCAAAGGAACTCAAAAACGAAAGGCTTTTCATATCATAAATCGTTTGGATGCTGTTGGGGGCGAACTCAATGCCTTTACAACGAAAGAAAAGATTGTTTTTTATGCTTCTGTTTTGGATGAACATTCTGAAAAAGCAATTGATATTTTATCAGATATTGCCTTTCGTTCTGTTTTTCCAGATAAAGAAATTGAGAAAGAAAGAGGTGTTATTTTGGAAGAAATGGCGATGTATAAAGATAATCCAATTGATTTGTTAGATGATGAGTTTGATGAAGTCGTTTTTGGAAACCATGCTTTAGGAAAACAAATTTTAGGAACAAGTGAAAGTGTAAAGCGTTTTAAAAGAATCGATTTTGAAGATTTTGTAGCTCAAAATTTGGATACAAGCCGACTTGTTTTTTCCTCTGTTAGTCGTTTGCCTTTTGAGAAAGTAAAAAAAATGGTAGAGAAATATATTGCTGATATTCCTGTTTTTACTTCGACTTTATACCGAAATTCTGCACCTTTCATAAAAGCACAACATATTATTAAGCCAAAATCTATTTCACAGGCACATTGTATGATTGGTGGCGCAGCTTATAATTTGCACGACAATAAACGTATTCCTTTTGCGCTTCTCAATAATTATTTGGGAGGTCCTGCGCTCAATTCTCGTCTTAATCTTTCACTAAGAGAAAAGTATGGTTTGGTTTATTCTGTCGATTCAGGTTTCTCAGCATATAGCGATTCTGGAATGTTTGCTATTTCGTTTGCAACAGAAAAGAAGAGTTTGGATAAAAGTCTAAATTTAGTTTTGAAGCAACTCAATTTACTCAAAGAAAAAACGCTTGGAAGTGGACTTTTTCACACAGCCAAACAGCAGTTTAAAGGGCAATTGGCAATGTCAAGTGAGAGTAATTCTGGACTTATGATAGGAATGGGAAAATCATTTTTAGATTTTGGAAGGATGGTTTCACTACAAGAATTTTTTGATAAAATAGATGCCTTGACTGTTTTTGACTTACAAGAAATTGCTCAAGAAATTTTTAGAGAAGAAAATTTGCATCGTCTGATTTATATGCCTGATGGAACACAGGAAGAGGAAGAAGACTAATTAGTTCTTATTAGAAGAAAGAAAAAGCCGTCATTTTTATAAAAATAACGGCTTTTATTTTATAAATTATTTGGAAGGCTAGAAGCTATTTTTGGATAAACAATATCTATTTTTCTCTTTTAGAGTATTATTTTTTACCTTTTCTGTGTTTGCCTCCTTTACCATGTTTGCCTTTTTTCTCTGCTTTTATTTGCTCATATTTAGTAAACTGTTCGCTAGAAAGAATAGATTTTAGTTCCGCTTCAAAGGCAGTTTTTACAGCTTTACGCTCTTCTTTATCTACTTTTTCGTCTCCTGCTGCTTCTTTGAGAGTTTGCATTTTAGTCATTTTTGTAACTAAGGCAGCTTTTACTTTAGTAGCTTGTGCATCAGTCAAAGAAAGGTCTGACTTTAATTTTTCGATATGTTTTTCTGCTCTTTTGTTTGGGTCTTTGCGTTCTGCTCGTAAAGCATCTGCTTTTTTGCGTTGTTCTGGAGTCAAAATTTTGTCCATCTCTGCTTTAAACTCTGATCGGTTTGTTTTTGACCTAGCTTTAGCTTCTTCTTTTTTCTTCTCGTGAAGAGCTTTTATTTGTTCTACTTGAGCATCTGAAAGTCCGAGTTCTTCTTTCATTTTTTCTAGTCTTTGTTCGTGATTATGGTGTCTTCCATGTCTGCCTTCACCCTCTTTTTGTGCAAATGCACTAACTGAAAAAGCAAAGAATAAGGCTAAAGATAAAATTGCGATTTTTTGAATGATTTTCATAATTGATGGAAATTGATTGTTTTTGAAATATAATTTAGTGAATAGATTTTAAACTAATTTTGAATACATTTAAAATTGTTTTTTTATTGGTATTCGTAAGGTTAGATACAAGTGAAAAGCGAAGGTTTAATCTGAATTTTTATTTATGATTTTTTTAGAAATTCTATTTTTCTTTATTTCAAATCAAAATTTTTATTGGTCGCTTTTCGTAAGGTTAGATACAAACAGATGAGAAAGGTTTAATTGCATACTATTTTAAAAGAAAAAACCTTCAAGACTTTTAAAAATCTTGAAGGTTTGGAATAGACATTTATGGCTTTGTTCATTTCATTGTTTAATCTTACTTTTTGGTTCTACCGTAATTTTCGAACCTTCAGCAAGCATAACTGAAGCAGGTTTTTGATTATCCAAAAAAGAAAATTCTTCTCCATAAATTCCACCAAAATCAGCTTTTATTTCATAGTCTAAAACATCATACTTTTGCCATTTTGGGTGAGTTACTTCGTATTCATTTGTTTTTTGGTCGCCTTGTTTTGCATAACCCCAATAATGTTCTGTTATAAATTCTGTTTTGCTTCCTTCTTCTATTTCACTTAGATTTTTAGTTGTTTTGAGATAAATAGAATTAAGTTTTTCATTCTTATTTTTTTGCCATGTGTATTCTATTTCTCTATTATCTTGATTTTCTATCCATTGATGACTCATTTTCATTGTTTCATAATTTTCTCCATAAATCATATTTGCTACAAAAGTAATGGCAGGTTTGGGAACAATTTCTTGTATAAAAACAACTCCTCTTTTCCATTCTTTTGTTATTGGGTCTAATCTTTTTACATAAAAACGCAAATTTACTTCTTCAAAATCAGTATGAAAGGGAATAGAAAACCCTATTAGTTTTACATCCTTAAACATAAAACCGATTAGACTAACATAACATTTTCCTTTCCACAAATCTAGTTCTGTTCCAAATGGAAGATAAGGAAGAAGTAAAGAAGGTTCTATTTCATAATTTACAAATGCTAATTTTCGCCATTCTGCTATTAGAAAACTCATTTTTTTGTTATTGTATTGGTAATTTATTACTGAACTGACATTTTTCTATGATTTCATCTTATTATATTTTAATGCCAATTACAGAAATATCATCACGTTGTTCAGCTACTCCTTGATGCTCATCTAAAAAAAGTTCTAATGTTTTTAGTTGAGTGTCAAAATTTTTATTTGAATTATCTAACAAAATCTCTCTAAATACCCCACTACCAATTTTCTTTCTATCCACACTGTTTTGGTCTGGATAACCATCTGTATATAGATAAAAAGTAGTATCAATAGGTAAAATAAATTGCTGATTTGTGAAATCTTCTTTAAGTTTTTTACCACCCAAATATTGTCTATCGCCTTTGATATGATGTATTTGACCGTTTGTTACATAAGACATACTTGATTTAGCACCTGAAAATAGTAACTCAACTGTTTTTTCTTTTGGTTTTTTAGTAAATACACAAAGTGAAATGTCCATACCATCGTTATTTTTATCTTGTTCTTGCTTAAGAATTTTTCGTATTGCTTCGTGTATATTTTTCAAAATACGTGCAGGGTCGTTTGTAATTTTTTTGATGTTGATAGTTTCATGTAAAAGTGTTGCACCAAGCATACTCATAAATGCCCCTGGAACACCATGTCCTGTACAATCAGCCAAACTAAAAATAGCTTGATTTTCTGAAATTTGTGAAAACCAATAAAAATCTCCTGAAACTACATCTCTAGGACGAAAAAGAACAAATAATTCTGAAAAGAATAAATTCAAATCAGCGTTTTCTGGCATTACTACTGATTGAATATGTGAGGCATAATGAATACTTTTATCAAGTTGTTCTGTTGTAGTTTTGAGTTGAGTATAAGTATTTTCTACGGTTTGTTTTTGTGTTTCTAAGTTTTCGTGTAGTACAACAAGTTCTTCGTGTTGTTGTTGAAGCTCTTCGTTTGCTTGATTGAGAAATTGATTTTTTTGAGCAATTTCTGTTTGTTGCATTTTAATTTCATTGTTTTGAAGAGCTAGTTGTTTATTTGCTTTCTGTTTTTGTCGTAATCCAATTCCAATTAATATAAGTACAATAAAAAATGTACCTGCTATTACTAGATAGGTATATTGAATACGTTTTTGCTCTTCTCTTTCAGCCTTGAAAGCCAAACTCTGTTTTTCTTTCTGAATTTGTAGATTTTCTGCTTGAATTTGTAGATTTTTTGCCTCCATTTTACTTTGTTGGGCTAAATTAAACAAGCTATCTGCTTTGCGTTTATCCTTTTCTTGCATAGCTAAAGCAAATAAATGTTCGGCTTCAGCCTGCTTTTTGACAATTTCTAGCTCTTGTTCTTTTTTCTCAGCTAGGATTTGATTGAGTTCATTATCTTTCTCAACAAGAGCAAGCTCTTTTTCTTTTCTTTCTAAATCTATGGTTGAAGTAAGATTTGAAATCACTTTTGCTTTTTCGATATTAAATAAACTATCATTAATGGCATTAGCTGTTTCATAATATAAAAGAGCTTCACTATAATTTTTACTTTGTTTGTTTGCTTCGTACAAGATATCAGATATTTTTTTTAATCTATCTTGCATACCTGTTTCTTTTGCAATAGCAAAAGCCTCTTGTGCATGTGTAATAGCACTATCATATAACTGTTTTTTAAGATATAAATTAGCAAGTCCTTCATTGATAAAAATTGAAGTTACTTTATCATTTAAGGTTTCATTATTTTTTTTAGCTATTTTAAAGTATTTCATTGACTCATCAAAATTATTAAGGTTTTTATTAACAATAGCTATATTTAATATTGAGCTTGTTATTCCCTTTTCATAATCTATTTTCTGATATGCTTCTAAACTTTTTATGTAATATTCTAATGCTTCATTATATTTTTCTTGTTGGTTATATGTTCCTGCAAGCGTACTCAATACTCGTCCAATTCCTCTTAAGTCATTTATTTCTTCATAAATTTTTAATGATTTAAAGGCATATTCTAATGATTTATCAGCGTTTCCAAGGTCATGATAAATTGTTGAGATACTACTATGTGTAAATGCAATACTTTTCAAATCTCCCATTTCTTCTTTAATCTTTAGACTTCTAAAAAAATACTCAAGGGCATTTGGAAAGTCTGATTGATTTTGTAATACAGTACCCATATTATTGAGTAAAGAAGATATTGTTTTAAGATCGTTTATTTTTTCTGCATACATCAAGCTTTTTTGGAAATATTCGAAAGTAGTAGAATATTCTCCTCTGTAAAAATGTATAAAGGCAATATGATTTGAAGTAACTATTATGTCTGTTTCATTTTTTAACTTTTCTCTGATTTCTAAGGCTTCATGGAAGTAAGTGAGAGCTTTATCAAATTCTCTTTTTTTATAAAAAACATACCCAAGTGTATTTAATGCTAGACCTTTAAAAGAATTATTTTTTATTTTTTTACTTAATTGAATAGACTTTTCAGCAAAAAATTCAGCAGAATCAAGTTTCTTCGACATGTACTCCGAAACTAAACCATCTAACGCCAAAATTCTAGTTGTATCATGGGAGGCTGTACCATATATATGTTGTAAACTATCCACTACAATAGGATTTTGTCCAAAGGATAAAATAGGGTAGAGCAGGAAAACTGAAAATAAAGTAAAATGAATCAGTAAAGGATTTTTCATAAAAAAGATTTACAATCTTTATCTAATTTTTAGGAGAAAGGATAAAAACAGAATTTTAAATAGCAATATCTAATTAACTGTGCTAATCATTTTTTTATCTAAATATTTGAGGCTTCTATAAAATTAAATATACAGAAATAATACCTTCTAAACAAAAGTAAATTAGGGACTTAGGTTATATTGGGATAAAATAGAGTAAAAATTAGAGCTATATATTTGGTAACTTTATGAGTTCTTAAAAAATCAAAACGAGCCTTTTTAGAGATAAAAAAGTCCAAATCAAATCTAACTTTTAGTGTATCTTTATCGTTAAGACCAAATCATTGTAGCTACAAGCGTTTTCTCTGTTCTAATTCAAGTGTCGACACTTGAATTAAATAATATCTATAAAAATGAAAGAACTTTTTGCCTTAAATAAATATTTCTATCGTTACAAATGGCATCTTTTGGGTGGTATTTTTTTCGTGTTGTTGTCTTGTGTTTTTGCTATTATTCCTGCTCAAATTGTTCGTCATGCTTTTGATTTGATAACCAATACAATCAGAATGAATGATCTGTTTGAAGGAACTGCTTCACAAGATCAAGTAATGATTACTTTCAGAAATGTAGTTTTGTTGTATGGTGGAATTATTTTACTAATGGCTCTCATTCGTGGAGTATTTTTGTTTTTGCAACGCCAAACGATTATTGTCATGTCAAGGCTGATTGAATATGATTTGAAAAATGATATTTATGTTCATTATCAAAAATTACCGTTGGCTTTTTACAGAAAAAATAATACAGGAGACCTAATGAATCGTATTTCAGAAGATGTTTCACAAGTCAGAATGTATCTAGGACCTGCCATTATGTATACAATTAATATGATTGGAACGGCAGTTTTGGTAATTTCTTATATGCTCACTATTAATGTACGTCTTACACTTTTTGCTCTTTTGCCTTTGCCTATTCTTTCTATTAGTATTTATTATGTCAATAATTTGATAAATAAGCGTTCTATCTTGATTCAGCAAAGTCTTTCTAAGATGACAACATTTGTTCAAGAAGCTTTTTCAGGAATTCGTGTTATGAAGGCATACATTAGAGAAGACGATTTTTCAAAAGAATTTGAAGGAGAAACAAAAGATTATTTTAATAAATCGCTTAGTTTGGTTCGTGTAGACTCACTTTTTATGCCTTTGATTGTTGGATTGATTGGACTGAGTACAATTCTGACAGTTTATGTGGGTGGAATTGAGGTAATGAGAGGAACAATTACTACAGGAAATATTGCTGAATTTGTAATTTATGTAAATCTTCTTACTTGGCCAGTTGCTTCTTTAGGATGGGTTACTAGTCTTACACAGCGTGCAGCAGCATCACAGGAGCGCATTAATGAATTTTTGAATACAAAAAGTGAAATTCTATCAACAGTAAACAAAACAACTACCATAAAAGGAGAAGTCAAGTTTGATAATGTAACTTTTGTTTATCCAGATTCTGGGATAAAAGCCTTAGACAATGTCAGTTTTGAGATTCGTGAAGGACAAACACTTGCTATTTTAGGTACGACAGGTTCAGGTAAAAGTACGATCGCCAACCTTATTTGTAGAATGTACGACGTAACAGAAGGCAAAATTTTGATAGACCAAACAGCTATTCAAGATTATGAAATAACCTATTTGCGTTCGAATGTTGGTTATGTTCCACAGGAAGTATTTTTGTTTTCTGACTCTATTCGTAATAATATTGCTTTTGGATTCAATGAAAATGATTTTGAAGAAAATCAGATTAAAGAGGCAGCAGCAGATGCAGACCTTCTAGAAAATATCGAACGCTTCCCTGAAGGATTCGAAACAATGTTAGGAGAACGAGGAATTACCCTTTCAGGAGGACAAAAACAACGTGTCAGTATTGCTAGAGCAATTATTCGTAATCCAAAAATATTGATTTTGGATGATAGCCTTTCAGCAGTAGATACAAAGACAGAGAACGCCATTCTTGGAAATATGAAGCGAATAATGAAAGATAGAACATCAATTATTATTTCACATCGTGTTTCTTCTGCCAAACTTGCCGATTATATTATTTTCTTAGATGAAGGTAAAGTTACTGAACAAGGAACACATGAAGAACTTTTAAAACTTGGTGGACTTTATACACAGCTTTATGAAAAGCAATTGCATGAAGAGGTTTCTTAATGAAATTATGAATGGTGAGTGATGAATTGTGAATTACATTATTTTTAGGCTAATTTTTATTTCATAATTCATCACTCACAATTCACAATTCAAACTATGCTACTTTAATCCAATCTTCAGCAGATTTTACAGTGCTAAAATATTCAACCTTAATAAGATCTTGATAGTGCATACGAGCCATAGCCGAAATTTGTGCAGCAGGATAACGTTTGAAAAAATCACGCTCTTGTATAATTGCCATAGCTCGGTAACCAGCTTCTAAAGCACGTTTTAACCAATCTTGCATTGCCCAATTTAGGTCTTCAGAAGATATGCCTTTTGTTATTTTACGGTCGTCATTTATAATTTTAGATACTTGATGTTCGCTCATCCAATCTATGGTATCGTTTAATGCTTTTCTGTAGCCTTCACTGTGCATCTCGCCACGCCATTTTATCATGACACAAGGTACTTCTGGATTTAATTTTATTAAATACTGTGGTGTTTCGGCTAAAATCTTGAATTCAGTCATTGGTAATCTATATTTTTTGTTCTATTAAGTTTCTATTTGATAAGTTCTGTTTTTTAAAACAAGATGCAAAATTACACAATTTTATTAAATTGTAGCTACACATTTTAGCTCAATAGCAATAGGAGTTGGAAGAGCTGTAATTCCTAAAGTTGTTCTACAAGGTTGATTGTCTTTAAAATATTCTGCATAAACTTTATTATACTTTTTAAAATCATCTTCCATATTAGTAAGAAAGACAGTTACATCGACAAGTTTATCCCAACTGCTTCCACTTGCTTCCAAAATAGCTTTTACATTTTGAAAAACGGTGTGACATTGTGCTTCTATATCATAAGAAACTAGCTTTCCATTTTCATCATAGACATTTCCATGTATTTCATTAGTTTTGGCATCTCTTGCTCCTACTCCAGATAGAAATAATAAATTTCCTACTTTGCGTGCATGAGGATACAAACCGACAGGTTTTGGGGCGTTATTCGTTTCGAATTTTTGATTAGACATGAATATAAATTTAGAAGTTAGATTTCAGAAGTTAGAAATAAATACAAAAATAAAAGAATAAAATTAAGGTAAAATTGTATTCTTATCCTGTGTGTTCCTCTGTGAACTCTGTGTTTAACAAAATGATTTCCACAAAAATCATTAATTTTGATTTGCTTTTCAGAAGATAGAATAATTCTTTATTCAAACCTTCGTTCCATAAAAAGATAAAAGATATAGAATAGTCATCTTGTTTTCAAAGCTAAAAAAAATAAAATTAATTATAAGCGACAAATCAAATTATGAAAAAAATAAAACTTACCATTTCTTTACTTTTTCTAGTTACTTCTTTGCTCTTCTCTGCCTGTTCTGTTCAAAAAGAAACACTGCCTGATATTTCGGATTTGAAAGTCAATGTAGAAATAGAAAGAGTAGATAGAAAAATATTTGATGGGCAAAGTAAAGATTCAATTTTGGCTTATCTAAAAGAAAATCCAGATTTATTATTGAAAGGTTTTCGTGTCAATGACATACGTATTTTGGAAGAGTTAGTAAAGCGAGCAAATGATCCTTATATTGATACAGTACAAACTCAAGTAGATGAAATTTATGACTTTGATGAGCTAAGAGAGCAATTAAATGATGTTTTTAGTTATACAAAATTTTACTATCCTGATTTTTATGTTCCTAAAGTGTATACAATTGTTGCAGGATATGAAATGGATGTTGTTCCAAGTGACAGTATGTTTTTGGTTGGCTTAGATTATTTTTTGGGCGAGCAGTCGTATTATCGTCCTCCAATTGAAGCTGTTCCAAATTATCTTTGGGAGCGTTATCATCCAGAAGCTATTCAGACACATATTGCAAGAGAACTTTCAGGTAGATATAATCTCAGTAATCCTTCAGATAATAGTTTAGTCAATGAGATGATTTGGTGGGGAAAAACCTATTATTTCATTGAAAAAGTAGTTCCAAAAGCTGCTGATTCATTAGTAATTGGTTATTCAAGTCAAGAAATTGAGGATTGTGAAACGTATCAAACAGATGTTTGGGGACATTTTGTAAAGCAAGAATTATTTTACAACACTTCACAAATAGAAAAACGAAAATATTTAGAAGCTCGTCCTCATACTTTCGAAATTGGGCAAGAATGTCCTGGGCGAATTGCTCAATGGTTGGGTTGGCAAATAGTGAGAGCTTATATGAAACAAAATCCTGAGGTTACCTTACCAGAGCTTATGAAAATGACAAATCATAAAGAGATTTTTGAGCAATCAAAATATCGTCCGAAACAGAAAGAATAATTTTATCTACTTTGTTAGTGTTTTTCCTCTAAAATTAAGTCTTTAAACTCAATTTTAGAGGAATTTTTCTTTGAAAGATGTGAGTAAATCTATTAAGTATTGAATTGATTCCCTAATTTTCCTTAAAAACAAAAAGCAATATGCAACGCTTGTAAGTTATTTGTAGTCTAAAAGACAAATTAACTAAAAATAAAATTCTATTAGAATTTTATAGAACTCTGCCCCCATCTTTAATTCAACTAAAATAAACTAACTCAATGCGTTATTTTTCAACTCTACTACTGTTTTCTTTGTACCTACTGTTTTCATTTGATTCAAATGCAGCTCGTGTTTTTGGAAAAGCAACTTCATCAGATGGCGAATCAATGCCATTTTTGACAGTTTATGAAGAAGGAACAACCTACGGAACAACGACAAATCAAGAAGGAAGTTATTTTTTAGAATTAGAAGAAGGAACACATCAAATAGTTTTTCGCTATGTTGGTTTTCAATCTCAAACGCATACAGTTGTTATAAAAAATGGAAAAAATGTTGAGTTAAATGTAGTAATGCAGACTTCTACACAAGGCTTAAAAGAAGTTGTGGTTACACCCAACGGAGAAGACCCAGCGTATGCTGTAATTCGTGCAGCGCAGAAAAAAAGAGAGTTTTACAGAACTCAAAATAAAGCCTTTTCGTGTGATGTCTATATAAAAAATGTTCAGAAACTAGATGAATTTAAAGTTCCCAAACTTTTAGAAAATGATGATATAGAAGAGTTTCGCAAGGAATGGGAAAAAAATAAAATTGTTTATTTTTCTGAATCTGTTTCAAAGTATTATTTTCTTGCTCCAAATAAACGAAAAGAAGTAGTTATTTCTTCAAAAGTAAGTGGTGATAGAGGTGGTTTTTCTTGGAATAGTGCGCTTTATTTGAGTTTTGATATTTACGAAAATACTATTGACGCACCTATTGGTGACCGTCCTTTTGTTTCGCCGATTGCAGCAGGTGCGATGCTGTATTATGAATATCAACACGAAGGCGAATTTATGGACAAAGGTGTAAATGTTCATAAAATTCGTGTTTTTCCTCGCTCAAAAGGGCAACCTTTGTTTGGTGGAGTAATTTATATTCAAGATAGTACGTGGCGAGTTCATAGTACAGATTTAGAGGTTTCGAAAGATGTAGGTTTAGAGTTTATTGATAAATTGAGCATCAAACAAACATTTGTACCTGTCTCAAAAAATAATGCTGATGACATTTGGCTATGTAGCACACAGGCTTTTTCTTTTAATTATTCGATTGCGATGATGGGCGCAAAAGTAGTCGGACATGGAGATTATACAGGAAGTTTCTCAAATTATGATGTAACTCCAAACTTTACAAAAGCACAATTACAAGCCGATACAAAAGGGCAAACACTACCGAGTCTTGCATTATCCAAAAAAGATAAAAAGAAGATAATTGAGCCTAAAAGAGAAAAGTTAGAGAATCAAACAGAACAAAAAAATCAAGTAGAAGTAGAAGACAAAACTAAAACGACAACAGAAAATTTAGCTCAAGATATAGAAAAAGATTCTCTTTCCAGTCTGAAAAATGATTTAGAAGCAATGGTTTTGGAACGTAAATTTTTCAATAAAGAAGTTTCTATTGTTTCAGATAGTTCTAATCTGAAAAGTGCAGAATATTGGGAAAAGATGCGTCCAGTTCCTCTCACAGAAGAAGAGTCTGGGCACTATGTTAGGAGTGATAGTGTAGAAAAAGCACACAATGACCCTATTTATTTGGATTCGATGGATAGAAAAGCAAATAAATTTAAAATTCTTGATTTGCTTACAGGCTATACTTACCGAAACCGAAAACGAGAATTGACTTTTAATTTCGTACCAATTACTCAAAATATTCAAGCTAACACAGTTGAAGGATATGTTTTGAATGCTGGCGTAAATTTAAGAAAATTTAGAGAGCGAAATTTTAGCACGACACAAGTGGGTTTGGATGGTCGTTATGGATTTAACAGTAATAAATTTTATGCAAAAGGAAACTTCCTTCATCGTTTTAATCAGACTAATAGTGCTTATGTTTATTTTCAAGGTGGAAGTTTTGTAGAACAGTTTGATACGGATGCTATTTCGCCTTTTGTAAATGGAATTTATACTCTTTTTAGAGAAGAAAATTATCAAAAATTGTTTGAAAAGCGTTTTGTTCAAGCTAGTACAGGCGCACGTATTTTTGATGGTGCATTTTTTCGTTTGCAGGGTGCTTTTGAACAGCGCATTCCTCTTCAAAATTCAAATCCAACACTAAAACCTTATTTTAATAGAGATGAAATAGAATTTACGCCTAACTTACCAACAGATTTTAATGGAAATAATGTGTTTTTTGAAAAACACAATGCTTTTATTTTAAAGGCACAACTTCGTTATCGAATTGGAGAAAAATATATCTTGCGTCCAAAACAAAGAATTACGATAGAGAGTAATTACCCAACTTTTACACTTACATACTCACAAGGAATTCCGACTATTTTTGAGAGTAAAACTGATTTTGGTCAGCTTAATTTAAATATTAAAGATGATGTTAGTTTGGGTGTTGTGGGTTCGTTGGATTATGAAGCACAAGCAGGAACTTTTTTATGGAATAATTATACTTCTTTTGCTGATAATTTTCATTTCCAAACTTCTCCGATTTTACTTTCTCAGTCTCGTTTACGTCAATTTCTCTTATTGCCGTATTACCAATACAGCACAACAGATAATTTTGCCGAATTTCATGCAGAACATCATTTTAATGGATATATTATGAATCGAATTCCACTCATGAAAAAATTAAAATGGCAACTAGTGGCAGGAGCGCATTATCTTTATACACCAAATACGCCCAATTATACAGAAGTCAGTGTAGGTTTTGAGCGTATATTTAAAGTGCTGAGAGTGGATGCTGTTTGGGCTGTCAATCCAAGTTTACAAAACGAAATAGAGACAGGATTAGGCAAAAACTTTGGTCTTCGTTTGAGATTTGGATTTTAAAATATTCTTCATCTATTTCAAGCATTGACGTTTGAAATAGATGAAAAATTAAAAAGCATTTTCAAAAAGTTCTTCTAAAGCTCCAGAAGATTCACAATCTATGCCTTTTCGTTTGCAAAAATCAGTTATCTTGACGTGGTGCATAGGAGACATAATCGCTTTTTTGACATTACAAAAGTCTGATTTATTGATAAGTCTTCTGTAAGCATATTTAGCAAAAACAACTTGCTCGTCAGGCATTTGGATAATATCTAAAATATCGATGAGTTGATAAACTGTAATACAATTTTTTGCAATCATTCTTTTTGCAATTTTTACTTTGTCATCTGCCATGTGTCCTTCCGAAATTGCATTAATTACGTGTTCGAAATCTTCATCACTAATAGAGCTTTCTGAACAGGTAGATTGAGTTTCTAATATAGTTTCTTCTTCTGTTCTTTCTTTATGACTTTCTGTTTTTGATTGTTTACTTTTAGCAATTTGTATTTTTGAATCTCTTTTTTGAGTTTGTGATTGTTCATACAAAAGTTCGAAGTCTTTGTGTTCATCTTCATTTATCATTCCTTTTATTTTATGAAAAAGATGCTTTTCAGATGTTCTTCCGTAGGCAAAACGAGCAAACTCCATTCTATCATACTCATCTAAATAAGACAAAATAGAAGTAATTTGATAGACAGTTAAACATTTTTCTAGAGTTAATTCTTTTGCTGTTTCAAGTTTGTTCTCATCAAAGAAATTATCATCTATTAACTCTAACATTTTTTCAAGGTCAATATTACTAATTGGATTTTTACAGTTAGATGTCGATATATTTTTACCATCTAAAGTCAAATCTAAGCCAAGTTCTAGTCGTAGAGTTTCCTTATTTTCTTTTTCCAATTCTTGCTCATAAGAACTAGAACCACAACTAAAAAGTATTGTACAAACTAAAAGAACAAATACAAAATTGATATATTTCATGGAATAAAATGTAAAGTAGTTAAGCTAAAAATTTAAGATTTATTATATTGTACGTACGTTGTTAATGAATAGTTTGAGTTTGATTGCTTATTTTTTAGTTTTCTTTACTAAATCGATGCAACAAAAAAAGCTAACCTAATGTAAAATTAGCTTAGCTTTTAAAAGGTTTTTTTAGAAATAAAAAATAAATTATCCTTGCATTACGTTATTTCTCTCAAATAAATATTGAATAATTCCTTCTCTTAGACCAACTTTAGGAACTATAATTTCTTTTATATTAGCTGCTTTCATCACTTTGAGATAAATCTCAGTTGCAGGAATAATAACATCAGCTCTATCATCATTTAAACCAAAATCTCTAATTCGCTCTTGATAATTTCTCTTCTTTAACTCTTTATATAAGCGTTCCATTTCTTTGAGAGTAAGTGATTTTCCACTTTTTGAGTTTTTAGAAAGGTCATAGAGTTTGTTGATATTTCCTCCTGTTCCAACTGCATTTACAGTTGTAGAAAGAGGTTTTATTGCTTTCTGAATCCAATCCTTTAAAGCCTGATTTTCTTTTTCAAGATATTCTTTGGTAGCCGTTTTTTTATCTGTTGTAATCGAACGTACTGAACCCATATCAAAGGAATGTGCATCTATTTTTTCGAAGTTATGATAAATATTTACTTCAGTACTTCCTCCTCCTACATCAATATGTACGAAGTTATCTGTCGAAACATAGCTCAAAATTGATTTATTAATCAGTTCGGCTTCCATATCTCCACTAATAATATTTATTGGAATTCCTACTTCTTCTTTGACTCGTTCCACAAGTTGCTGCCCATTTTTGGCTTCTCTCATGGCAGAGGTGGCACAGGCCATATAATCATTCACTTCAAAAACATCCATTACATTTTTGAAAACGTGCATTACTTCTAGAAACTTAGCTTCATTTTTAGGACTAATCTCGTGAGAAAGGCTAAAAACATCCGTTCCTAAGCGAAGAGGAAAACGAATTTGTTCGATTCTTTTAAAACTAGGAAATCCATCTTTTTCAGAAAAACGAACTCTACTAATATGCAAACGAAGTGCATTTGAGCCAATATCTATGGCTGCCAAACGCAAATCTTGTGGGGAGGTATCAATCATAGTTCAAAGAAAATAGATTTTAAGGGTTTTTGCTAATTATTTTTTGAAGATTAGTAATTATTTTGACTTTTCTGACTCTTATATAACTCATTTATTTATTCTTTCGAAAGAGAAATAGCATCACTTTCTCTTTTGAGAATAATAGGAATGGGTTCAGGTTTATACATCTTAATTTCTTGAATATTGGCAGGAAGACCAAATTTGTTTTCAAGAAGAAAGTTTTTGACAGTTCGCATAATTTCCGTTTTGGTTTCTAAAGCTGAAACTTTATAATCTAAGGTATTTACCCAAAACATCACTTTCAAATTGACTGTACTTGCTGCAAATTCGTCTATTAAAACAAGCGTTTTTTCATTCTTCAATACTTCTGGATTTGCATTTACAATTTCTGTAATTCCTCTAATTGCTTCTTTTATATCATCATCATAATCAATTCCTATCAAAAAATCTAAACGTAAAAAACCATCTTGAGTATGATTATATACCTCATTTGTGATTACCAAAATATTGGGAATATAAACATCTCTTCCATCAAAAGTTTTCATTTGTGTTGTTCTAAAATTGAGGGCTGTTATTTTTCCCATATTTCCTTCAACAGTTACAGTATCGCCCAAATTAAAAGGACGGTCAAAAACTAAGATTACTCCTGCTAAAAAGTTTTCTCCAATTTCTTTGAAGGCAAAACCTAAAACTACTGCACCTACTCCTGCACCTGCTAAAAGTCCTCCAGCAATCCCTGTAAGTCCCATTGTATGTAAGCCTAGAATAACTCCTGCCAAAATAAGTAAGAATTTAACAAGCCGAACCACATAATCAACAACCAGTTTGTTAGCTGCCTTTTGCATCATTCTTCTACGAAAAAGTTTCGTAATTCCGATAGCAATGAGAATAAAAACAGTTGTCACAATAATAGAAAGGGCAATTCTTGGAATACTTTCAACGAGTATGTGCCAATAAGAAGTTAGTTTGTCTTGTATTTCTTGAGCTGCATCCATGTAGTAAAGTAGTAAAAGTATAAGATTAAAAAATAGAATTTCTTTAGAAATAAAAAAACTAAACAGCTCTTTTAAGTAGATTGTTTGACTTAATATTTTCTGTGAGCAGATTTTGAAGATGTAAACAAAAAGATGTATTTTTGGAAAGACGTTATTTAAATCTTCTTTATTTAGAAATTCTACTCAAAATTTACTCTTATGAAAACGACTCATTCAACATCTATTCAAATCGTTATTTTTTCAATTCTATTGTTTTGTGTAGGTCTTTTTTCTTGTCAGTCAAATACCAACTCTAACACAAATATGACAGAAGCAAATGCAACTGAAAATCAAGAAACCAAAATTGCAGATGAAAAAAAGGAGACAGAAATTACCTTTATGATTTCGAATGTAGAAGATGATATTAATGGAAATGAAAGTACAATTACAGCAGTTATAAATGGAAAAAATATAGAAGTTACTAGAGCAACAAATTGTAATGCAGTAGAAAAAGAAGAGTATGAATCTATGAAAGTTCCGAATGAGGCAACTTGGGCGTGTAAATGTTGGTGGGCAGGTGCAGGCGAAAATTTTTATGCTATTAAAAAAGATGATAAAGTAGATTTTTATGGAAAAGAAGTGTATGAAGAAATGGAAGAAGAATATGATAAATGGGAACTTATCAAAACATTAGAATAATTTTGTAACAAATGGGTATTAAATAATTATGGAAATTTATCTTATTCGTCATACCACCCCAAAAATAGAAAAAGGAGTTTGTTATGGTTTTTCAGATTTAGAAGTTGCTGACTCTTATGGGGAAGAATTAAATATTTTATCAGAAAAATTAATTCATAAACTTCAAAAACAGTATTTGAAAAATAAAGAGCCATCAAAGAAAGAAGAAATAGTAATTTATACAAGCCCACTACAACGCTGTTCTGTTTTAGCTAAAGATTTGAAAAATAATATTCAGAATTATTTTGATTTCAAAGTGAAAAAGGATGATAGTTTGAAAGAAATGAATTTTGGGGATTGGGAACTCAAAAAATGGGACGAAATAAATGAAAATCAATTAAAAATCTGGACAAATAATTTTGTAATAGAGTTTGTCCCTAATGGAGAAAGTTTTGAGGTCTTGAATGAACGTGTAATTGATTTTTGGCAAAAAAATGTAAAACCTCAAAGGGACAAAATTGCTTTTATTGTTTGTCATGCAGGAGTTATTCGCTCTATTTTATGTCATGCTTTACAAATCCCTCTTCAAAATGCTTTTTCTGTTTCTATTGATTATGGAAGTATTAGTAAATTGAAAGTTTTCGAAACACACATACAAATAGATTTTCTGAATGGGTAGTTTTTTGTTTTAATTGAATAGTTTTCGCTTTTTTTAAAAAACTTTTTTCCTCCTATACAATCTTGCTGTTGTTGGTGTCTCCACCCATAACAATGTTTCCAATGTCCTATACTTTAGATTTAGATATAAATTATTTTTTTTACTGTTCTTGTAATTAAAAGAGAATTGGATTTTAAACTTTAAAACCTAATACTGTTATATCATCACGTTGTTCTATTTTTCCTTGATGAATATCTAAAGCCTGTTCAATTTGATGACATTGTTCTTCCATTTTTAGAGTTATATTTTGTTCTATTAATTGCCACAAATTAGGAGTTCCAAACTTTTCCCCTTTTTTATTAGATTGATCTACAAAACCATCAGTAGTTAGATAGACGTTTGTTCCTTTTTCTAAAACAAGTTCATTATTTTCGAAAGGTTTGCCTTTAGTACGATTTGAACCTATCGAACGGCGTGTTCCAGAAATAGTTGCTAAAGACGAATCAGGTAAAGAATACCAAAGTGGTCGTTTTGCACCTGCAAAACTGAGTTTGGTAGTCTCATCTTCACTTATTTGTAGTGTACAAATAGCTGCGTCCATTCCATCTTTATTAGTTTGTTCGCCAGTTTGAAGGGAACTTTTAAGTATTTCATCTAAATTTTCAAGTATTTGTGCAGGGTTTGTAATGTGTTTTTCATTTATTATTTCATGTAAAAAGGTGTTTCCAATAAGCGACATAAAAGCACCTGGCACTCCATGTCCTGTACAATCTACTATAGCAATGACTATTTTTTTTGTATTTGTATCTTTATCGAAAATGGTTGTAAACCAATAAAAATCCCCTGAAACAATGTCTTTCGGACGATAAAGAATGAAAAAATCTTTTATAGTTTGTTTTATAAGTTTTTTTGAAGGTAAAATGGCTGCTTGTATTGTTCTAGCATATCGAATGGAGTCTGTAATATGTTGATTTTTTTCATTAATAGTTGCATACGATTGAGCATTAGAAACAGCAATGGCAGCATAAGAAGCTAAAGAACGCAAAATAGTAAAATGATTAGTTTGGTAAGCGTCTTTAGAAAAACTTTGAACAGTTAGTACCCCAATAGATTTTTCTTGTACTATTAAAGGTATATAAATCAATGATTGAGGAAGTTCCCCTACTTCTACCTCTTGAGTATGAGAAGCAGGAAAATTTTTTTCAAAATTATTTGTAGAAATTTCTTTTTGTTGTAAAAAACATTGAACAGCTAGTTTTTGAGTGTCTTCTAATGAGTCAGAATTAAAAGGAAGTATTTGACCTTTTTCTACAAAACCTCTAAAGTCAATCTGTTGGCGATAAGAATTAAAAACTCCTATTCCAAATCCTTCTGCTGGCATTAAGCTGTTTACACTTGAATAAAGCATGCTAATAAGCTCTGTTAAATCTAGTGTAGCTGTAATCTGTTGTCCTATATCTGCAAGTGTTTGAATATTTTGATATGATTTTTCTAATTCTTCTTTCTGAATTTCAATATTTTGTTTTTGCATCAAAACTTCTTCTTTCTGCTGTTCTAATTCACTATTGGCAAGCTGAAGCTCAGATGTCCTTTCTTTTACAGTTTCTTCTAGCTTTTGATTTTTATATTTTAATCTTCTTGTATTATAACGGATACCTCCATATATCATAATAGAAATAAATAATGAACCAAAAATAAAATATAAAATAAAAGCTAAAGGTGTTTTATAAAAAGGAGGTTTGATTGTAAAATCATATTTTGTGAGTCTACTTTTTGTATCGTAGGTATTTTTTGCTTCTACTTCAAACGAATATTTTCCAGCATTTAGGTTAGTATATTCCTTTTTCGTTTCTGTTGTCCATTCTGACCATTTTTTGTCATAACCATTTAATCTATATCTAAAGACTGTATTTTGTTCATCTAACGAATTATTTGAGCTATAAAAAAAAGTGAGTGAATTTTGATCATAATTTAATACTGGGTTATTATTTTTTTCTGTATAATTTTCAATGAAAAGTAGAGAATCAGCTTGCATTATTTTTCGGATAAATACATTAAACTCTGCTTTCTGATAACTTTCACTTTTTACATCTAAATAGAATAACCCTTCAGATGTTCCTATGGCTATTTTACCTGTTTCACTTATCGTTCCCCCTGCATTTATAAATATATAAATAGAAATAGAATTATCTGTAAGTCTGTTAGTAGGTAGTTTTTTTGAAGTATTATTTTTTGTATTGAACAAATAATAATCTGTTTTGTCTATTCCCCCTATTCTTAGTACAATATTTTCATTATCTATATCATTTATTTCTACTACATATTCGCTATCTTTTACTAATTTACTGATAGTTTGATGTATTTCAAAGGTATTATTTTTCCATACATAAACTAATGAATCTGTAGCAACATAAATTTTGTTGTCATGTTTTTCTAGGTTATGTACGGTATGATTAAACTCTATACTTTTTTCTTCTAATGTGTCTTTTTCTTGATAAATATGTAATTTATCTTCTCCATCAATTGCAAATAATAAATCATCTTGAGCTTCTAAACCTAATATTGTTAAATTAGAAACTACTTGTTTTAAAATGCCTTTTTTCTTTGGTAAAAAGTCTAACTTATAGATTCCTTTACTATTTGAAAGTCCTATGTACATCCTATTGGATATATTGGGAGATGTAATGAAATGGTTGATAGAACTCTCTGTACTTTCCAACTCACTCCAAGATGTTTTTGTGATTTGATTGATTCCTACGTTAGTAGCTGCTAAAAATAAAGAATCATCATCTAAAGACAATGTCTTCATGATCCATGTTTGATATGAGTTTCCTTTTAAAGGAAGAAAATAGTTTTGTTCTGTGTCATAATAAAAAACACCATTTGTAGAACTTATATAGAATTGGTTATTGTATGTAGTTGCATCAGTCACAATACCTGATATTCCTCTGTCCTCGCCATATTTAGTAAATGGAGAACCTATTTCTAGTTTAGACATTCCCTTTGCAAGAGCTACCCACGCATTTTGTTGACTATCAAATTCCATTTCATACACTTTATCAGCTAATCCTTCAGCTTGTGAAAACTGGAATAATTTTTTACCTGATGAATTTATACAAATGAGTCCATATCGAAGGGTAGATATGTAATAATTACCATCTTTTCCCATTGTGCCATTGTACATAGAATTAATTTCATTCTCTGTCAATTGTGTTTCAAAAACCCTAAATTGATTTGTGTTAGGTGTATAGATAAGAAGAGAAGAGGCTTTTATTCCTACTAATATTTCATCATTTTCTGTTTTCTCTGTTGGATTTGAATAAGGAAGTAAAAAGCTAATACCATTATTGACTATCAAATCATCGTTAGTAATAAGTTTTAATTTATCGCCTTCTAATTTTCTCAAGCCAAAACCCTTATCCAATATATATACTTCATCATTTACATAATAAACGGAGTAAAAAGCCTTTCCTTTTGTTAGCCATTTATTAATTTTTCCATCTTTATAACGAAATATATATTTATCGGTGACAAAAAAAGTACCTTTAGAAGTAGATTTTACTTTCCAAACTTCTCCAAAGTTTCGTTCTTCTTCTTCTAGTAACTCAATAAGAGAGACAAATTCTAATTTCCCTGTTGAATCAGCTTCTAGCTTACCTATTTGATTAATAGCACCAATAAATACATCTCCTTTATCATTAATATCTAATGTCCTGACAAAACTTACTTTAGGGATTTCAATAGTACGCCATTTTTTTCCATCAAACTGTAAAACTCCTGATGTGTTAGCAAAATAGATAATTCCCTTTTTGTCTATTTTGACAGATAAATTTACTACCCCTGCTTGATATTCTTTGGGAGAATAAAAACGGGTAAAAGGCATTGCATTAAAGCCTATATCAGTCTGTGCATAGGTTTTATTATAGTTTAGGGAAGCTAAAAGGGGAAGTGAAATTATAATAAACTTAAAAAAAGAATGAAAATGGGGTACTTTTATCATAAAATAAAAAGGTGCATAAAAAGGAGAATTTTATCTACCTCCAAACTACATAAAATTAGTTAAATTTCCAATTTATTTGAGTAGGTTTTTTTCTGTCTTTGCAAGGTTAAAATATTGCTATGTCCAAAAAACGGGATGGAGTTATTTTACCTTTTTTATTAAATTTTTTATTCTTGGTGCAACCTTTTCAAAACATTCGGCATCTAATTAAGCAAGAAACAAAAACAACTTAATCTGACGTATTTTTTTGAAAAATATAAATACGTATTCAACCTTTTTTATGAAATAATTTTATGTTCGGATTTCTTCGCAATAAAGAACGCTCTACTCAAGATTTATCAGAAAGCGAACTGATAGAAGCCTGTAAAAATGGCAGTAGTAAAGCTCAAAAACAACTTTATGAACAGCATTCTGGCAAAATGTTCGGTGTCGCTTTGCGTTATGTAGGCAATCATCATGAAGCCGAAGATGTGCTAGTGTCTGCTTTTATGAAAGTGTTCGAACATTTAGATAGCTTTAAAGGCGAAGGAAGTTTTGAAGGTTGGATTCGCAGAATTGTCAGTAATGAAGCTCTAGGACTTATCCGAAAACGCAAAAAAGTGTTTATGGAAGAAATAGAAAATGCAGATTATAAAGGAAAAAATAATCCAGCTTCTACAACTTTAGAAACCAATGATTTGCTCACTTTAGTAAGACAATTACCTGACGGATACCGAACTGTTTTTAATATGTACGCCATTGAAGGATTTTCACATAAAGAAATTGCCGAAGAATTGGGTATTTCTGAAAATACGTCAAAATCTCAACTTAGCAGAGCAAGGGCATTACTGAAAAAATGGTTGGAACAAATAGATAATAACACAACTCAAAATAATCAATCTGTTCAAAGTTTTGTGCTTTAAATTGCTCAAACGGATGACAGAAATAAAAATACAACAATAAAAAATTAGTCTTTTACATAAGGTTTTCAAAACACCTTTTAACTAATATAAGTCCTATGGACAATCAAAAAAATAATTTTTCTGGAAATGATTCTGATTTAGATCTTCTTTTTAGAGAGGCTCTGCAAAATCATGCTGTTCCTACCGAAGACCATATTTGGAGAAGAGTTCAGCACGGGTTAGCAGATAAAAAAGAAGAAACTTTAACTCCCATTACAAAAACAATTACAAAACGCTCTTACCTTCCTATCTGGTCAGCTGTAAGTGGTGTAGCTGCATCACTTTTGATTTGGGCTGTCTTTTTTACCCCTTCTGATTCAAATAATATAAATACAAATAGAATTGCAGATTCTGATAAAGTAGAAATTGTAACAGATTTTGATAAAACAGAAGGTATAGCGTCTGTTAATTCCTCATTAAAAGAGTTAGAAAAAAATAATGAGAAAATTCAACATACAGAAGCAACCTCTTCAAATGTAGTCGCATCTGATAAGCAACAAATACCCCCAACAATTAATAAAATAAATACTGTTTCTAAAACTCAAAAGATAAAAGGAGTTATTCCTCAAAATCATATTGAAAAAGCAGTAGCTAGTCTTGAAAAAGACCAAACTAAAATCAAGAATCACAACTCACAGGATAAAATGAATACTAAAGCATTCACAAATCCAAGTACACACATTTCAGAGAATGTTTGGGCAAGTGATTTTGTAGTTCATAATTCAAATTCATCTCTTAAAAAAGAAAAGCAAAATTCAGATATTCACAGGTTAAATGTTGATAATCAGACTGTTGCTATTACTATTAAGGTAGGGAAGAACGAAAATATGATGAATGCTACAAGTCAAGCAACAGGATTTGATACAAATCAGAATCCTTCACAGTTTGATAAAGCAAAAACGGTATTGAAAGAAGTTTGGAATTTGAAATCTGGCAAAAAAGTTAATTTACAAAATATACTTCCGAATAATGAAAATGAAAAAGCAACCCAAAAAACAACTACTAATCAATCCGATCAGAACAATGAAACGCAAGCAGATTAATTCGTTTAGTTCTACTTTAAAGAGAACCTCTCTATGGGTTTTATTAGTTGGAATATTTACACTCTCTAGTGTTTCATTCTCTTCTGCTCAATCTCAAGCTGACACTGTACTTATTGATTTTGGTGATAGTAGTAAGGTAACTGTCTATATTCAGAATCCAAAAGATGCAAAAGAAATTCGTAATCTTGACTGGAATCTGATTATGGAAAGAACAGCCAATTATCTTGAAGAAGCACATCAAAATAATGGTAAAATTGAAACAACAAGTGAAGAAGAAACTGAAATTGAAGTGGATTCTCAAGATAAAGAAGATTCTTTTGAAGTAGAAGAAAAGACCAAAACACGGACTATCATTATTGGTTCAAGAGGAATTCGTATCGAAAGAGATGATGATGACAAAGATGACAAAAATACTTTTTGGACAAGAACTCGTCATCAAATTCCAATTGATTTTGGATTGAATAACTACTTTCAAAATGGAAATTTTGGGGAAACACCAACAGGAAAACCATACGAATTACGCTCTTGGGGTTCTCGCTACTTTGCTTTCGGAACAATGTTCAAAACTCAAATTGGTGGAAAGAAAAGTCCTCTTTTAGTACAATATGGCTTAGAAGCATCTTGGAACAATTTTATGTTTTCAGGAGATAATTATGCCTTAGAAACAAGAGATGGAGTTGAGTTTCCTGAATATGAAAGTTCTTTGGATAAGTCAAAACTAACTGCTGCTTATGTTAATATTCCTCTCATGATTCATTTGGATTTTGCAGAAAATAATAAGAGAGGTTTAAAATTAGCATTTGGTGGTTATGCAGGATATAGAGTGGGAAGTTATACCAAAATTGTTTATCACGAAAGTGGTGACCGTCAGAAAGATAAAGAACACTCTAACTTTCGTTTAAACGATTGGAGATATGGTGTAAGAGCTGAAATTGGAATTGGAGAAGATAAATTTGATAGTGGACTTCGTCTTTTCTTTAATTATGACATCAATACGCTTTTTACAGAAAACTCTGATTTACCAAAACTAAATGCTTTTAGCTTTGGAGTAAGACTTTAAAAAAACATTTTATGAAGTTAGAATTAAAAACAAGGTAGAATTTTAGAATTGTATTTTTAAAATTTCGTATTTCTCTCTAACTTCTAAAATCTAAATTTATTAAAAACCAGCTATAAATTAAATAATCGAACAAATATCTCTTCCAATTAATTAAAAATAAGCAATTACAATAATCTTGTAGTTGCTTATTTTTTTGTTTCTTACTTTACTTTGATGCTAGTAGTTTCTTAAATTTGTACTCTTTACTGACGTAGTTAAAAAACGAAACTCATAAAGTTAGTTATGGGAAATACAACATGCTGTTTTACCACAATTTTAATTGTGGGTTTCGTTTATACAAGTAATTTACAGAAATTTGTAGTTGTTCATATATGCAAATCATTTATTCAATTACAATGAAATCAAATTACCTTTTCCTTTTTCTATTAGTGTTAATTATTTTCAACTCTTGTAAGACAAGTTTGCCATCTAATTCTAGCACTTCATTTTTTTCAAAAGAAGAACTAAAATTGATTTATGAGCAAGATTCTAGTCAAGCGATGCGTGTTTGGAAAATTACCAATAAAGAGGATTCTATATTTTTGAGAAAGAATTGTCAAGAAGTAAAATTTAACCCCACAGACACAACAATTCATTATTTTGTACACCGACTTTTCAAAACTGTTCGTCATCCTAGTTCGATGGGTGTGGGAATTGCTGCGCCACAAGTAGGCATAAATAAACGCATTATTTGGGTCAAACGTTTTGATAAAGAGGAAGAAGAAATGCCTTTTGAAGTCTATATCAATCCAAAAATCATCAAATATGGTGAAGAAGTAAAAGAAACAATGGAAGGCTGTCTTTCTATTCCAGACCGTAGAGAAAAAGTAATTCGTCCAGACAAAATAACGATTGAATACCAGACTTTAGACGGAAAAGTGCATCAAGAAATTGTCGATGGTTTTACTTCTGTTATCTTTCAACACGAAATAGATCACCTTGATGGAATATTGTATTTAGACCATTTGAAGAATGAGTGAGTTCGATTACTAAAATTAATATGCTTTACTTTAGAACATAATCTTGAATCTTAATGATTTTCTTTATATGATTAAAGAAGATTTTAAAGAAAGAAATTAAAAACTACAATAAACTAGTCAATGAATGAGAATCCACTCAAAAAATATCATTTACACAAAGACAATTATTCTAAATTGCAACTTGATATTAATGCCTCCAAACTATATTGTGAAAAAAACATACAACATTGCTTTAAGCCACATGTACATACTTTTTTTCAAGTGATTTGGTTTAAAAATAAAGGAAAGCATTTTGTGGATTATGTGGAATATTTACATCCTAAAAATTCTATTTTTTTCCTTTCGGAAGGACAAGTACATTATTTTTGTAAAGATTCTGAAAATGATGGTTATCTATTTCATTTTAATGATTTTTTTCTAAATAAAGAAGAAAAAGACTCTTTTAATCTAATTCAATATAAAATTTTCAATGAGTCAGGACAACCATTCATAATTCTTTCAGAAGATAAGATACCTGATTTTGAATATCTGACAAAGAAGTTAATTAATGAAATAGAAACTAAAAAGCGAGGTTATAAAGAGCAAATTTATCATTACTTTCAAGTGTTTTTACTAAATCTTGAAAGACTGAAATGGTCACAGTCAGACCAAGAGATAAATTTGAATGACTTAAAAATAGATTATAATTTTGAGCTAGTAATGCGCTTCAAAAAAATGGTTATAGAGTCTAAAAATGAGTTTAAAACAGTCTCCTATTTTAGTGAGTCATTAGGAATTAGTGATAAAACACTGACAAATATTTCAAAAAAATATCTTCATGAAACACCTGCTAATTTTATCCATAAAAGAAAGATACTAGAAGCCAAACGTTTACTTTCAAATACAAATTTGAGTATAAAAGAAATTGGGTATCAATTAGGGTTTGAAGAAGCTACTTATTTCACTAAATATTTTAAGAAGCACTCTTCTCTTACTCCAAAAGAATTTCAAAAGCAATTTCTGTAATTTATCATTCCTTTTCCCTAATTTACCATTTTCTCTGCACTGAAAGCCTCAACTTTGTGTCATATTATTAACCATTAAATCAATTCAAATATGACAAAGCAAGCAATTATAGTAGGTGGAACAACAGGAATGGGTAGAAGTACAGCAGAACTATTGTTAAAAGATGGAAACGAAGTTATCATTATTGGCAGACCTGACAAACAACTAGACCAAACCATCAAAGAATTATCAAAATTAGGAAGTGTAAAAGGTGTAGAGTTAGATTTATCAGACTTTGAAAAAGTAACTGGTTTTTCAAAAAATATTTCTAGCCTGTATCCAAACTTAAAATACTTAGTCAATGCAGCAGGTTATTTTAGTCCAAAGCCATTTTTAGAGCATCAAGAAGAAGATTATGAGATTTATCATAATTTTAATAAAGCCTTTTTCTTTATTACTCAATCAGTAGCTCAAGTAATGGCAAAAAATGGAGAAGGCTCTATCGTAAATATTGGTTCTATGTGGGCAAGACAAGCAATCAAAGCTACTCCTTCTTCAGCTTACTCAATGGCAAAAGCAGGTTTGCATAGCTTCACACAACACTTGGCAATGGAGTTAGCTGATTATAATATACGAGTAAATGCTGTTTCACCTGCTGTTGTAGTGACACCTATTTATGGTGCATTTATGGAAAAAGATAAAATTGAAGAAAATTTGCAAGGTTTTAATGGATTCCACCCTATTGGAAGAGTTGGCAGACCACAGGAAATTGCTCAAACCATTTATTTTTTACTTACAGATAAAAGTTCTTGGGTTACAGGAGCTATTTGGGATATTGATGGTGGAGTTATGGCAGGAAGAAATTAATAATGTTTAAATTTTTATGTTCAATTAAAAAACTTTATCAGTAGTTTTTATCAAAGTAAATTCTGACAATAGTTAAAGTATAATTTAAACTATTGATAAACTTTAAACAGATTCAATGATTTTTTGAATTGAAAAACTAGTTTTTCCAAAAGAAATAAACTAAAAAAGAAAAATTTCTAACTTGACTTGTAACCTTGAAATGAGTGTTTTTATAATTTGAATATAAGAATATCCTTTGTTGTTGGTGTCCTTATCAACGATATTTTCAATAATTCTATTTCTAAGATTATTATTTTATCAAAATAAAAGGTATTTTTGTCTATATCATTTTTTACACTCACAAAAAATCAATATACAGACTATGAGCGTACTTGTAAATAAAGATTCTAGAATTATTGTTCAAGGTTTTACTGGAAAAGAAGGTTCTTTTCATGCTGAACAAATGATCGAATACGGAACAAATGTAGTAGGTGGAGTTACACCTGGAAAAGGTGGAACTACTCACTTAGGTTTGCCTGTTTTCAATACAGTTCTTGATGCAGTAGAAGGTGCAAAAGCTGATACTTCAATTATTTTTGTTCCACCTGCATTTGCTGCCGATGCTATCATGGAAGCTGCTGATGCTGGAATTAAAGTAATTATTGCTATTACAGAAGGAATTCCTGTTCAGGATATGGTAAAAGCAAAGGCGTATGTAATGGACAAACAAGATTGTCGTTTGGTAGGTCCTAACTGCCCAGGAGTAATTACACCAGAAGAAGCAAAAGTAGGTATTATGCCTGGTTTTGTATTCAAAAAAGGTAAAATTGGAATCGTTTCTAAGTCTGGAACATTGACTTACGAAGCTGCTGACCAAGTAGTAAAAGCAGGTTTAGGTATTTCTACTGCAATCGGAATCGGTGGAGACCCAATCATCGGAACAACTACAAAAGAAGCTGTAGAACTTTTAATGAATGATGATGAGACAGAAGCAATTATCATGATTGGTGAAATTGGAGGAAACTTAGAAGCAAATGCTGCTCGTTGGATTAAAGAAACAGGAAACAAAAAACCAGTTGTTGGTTTTATCGCTGGACAAACAGCTCCAAAAGGAAAACGTATGGGACACGCAGGTGCAATTATCGGAGGTGCAGATGATACAGCCGAAGCAAAAATGCGTATTATGCGTGAATGTGGAATCCATGTAGTAGATTCTCCTGCGAATATTGGACTTACAATGAAACAAGTTTTGGAAACAGCGAATGCTTAGTTTTTAAAAATTTATTTTATTAAAAAAATGGATTCAAACTTTAATGCTTGAATCCATTTTTTTTATTTTATACGCAATTTTGATGTAATTTTGCATTTTATAGATTTTATCAAAAAATATTCTTATATGTGTACGCTTACTTTTGTTCCTTTAGAAAACAATAATTTCCTTCTCACTTCTAGCCGAGACGAGCAAAAAACTCGCAAAAATTCAGAATTACCTTCTTTTACAAAGTTAAATAATAAACAAATTCTTCGTCCTGTTGATGGCGATGCAGGAGGCTCTTGGATTGGAATAACTCAAACAGGTCGTACACTTTGTCTTTTGAATGGTGCTTTTCAGAAACATAACAGAAATACGCCTTACAGAAAAAGTAGAGGAATTATTTTGATGGAACTTTTGGCTATGGATTCTGAAAATGAGATTGAAAATTATAATTTTGATAAAATAGAATCCTTTACATTGATTTGGATAGATAAAAAAAGTAATGCTGTTTCGCTCACAGAATATCGCTGGGTAGAAGAAGAAAATAAACTATACAAAAAGAATGTAGATACAAAATATGCTTATATTTGGTCTTCAGCAACGCTTTATACTTCTGAAATAGCAGAAAAACGAGAAGAATGGTTTGAAGAGTGGACAGAGTTTTATCTAAAAAAAGGACAAAAAATAGATACGATTTCTCAAATTCTATGGCATTTTCATGTAAAAGGGGGCGAAAAACAAAATGCAACTCCTAGAGAACAAATTTTGATGCAAGACCCACATGGAGGAACAGTCAGTTTGACACAAATTATTTCTTACTTTAACTCAAAATCTACAAAAGATAAGCTCACAATGAAGCATTACAATCTAAATACACTAAAAAGTAGTTTTGATGAAATGTTAGTAAAATAGAATATACAGTTTATAAAAATTAATTTTAAATAAAAGAATTATTTAATTCTTAGCTTAAGAATGAGAATTAAATAAATGCTTACTTTTGACTTATTAATTGATTATCAATTAATTAAAATCGTATTTTTTAATTTGTAATTAGCTTCGCTGCTTTGGCAGGTCGTAATTGTTTATTTTTTTATAAATTGAATGAGAAATAATTTATACCAAAAATATTTTTTTCTAGTTATATAGATTCAAACACAATCCTGCAATTATTTAGAGAACCTCAACATAGCAAAATGAAATCAACTATTCCTTTCCTATTTGTCATTATTTTATCAGTAAGTTTGTTTTTTTCGTCTTGTCAGAGTGAAGAAGATAATTTTATTCCAAAACCATTTGGTTATTTCAGAATTGAGCTTCCTGAAAAGAGTTATACAAAACTAGAAGGCGATTTTCCGTATTCTTTTGAGCATTCGAAATATGCTAAAGTAGTAAAAAACACAAGCCAAAACGCTGAAGAGTATTGGATTACTCTAAAATATGAACCGATAAGTGTAGCCGAAATTCATATTACCTATAAAGAAGTCAAAAACGAGCCTAAACTTTTTATGGAATATGTAAATGATGCTCACAAAATTACTTTTAATGAAATAAATACGGCTCGTTCGTCTGCCATTGACCAAGTTATAGATTCAAAAAATGGCAACGGAATTGTCTTTACGATTTCAGAAGGCGAAGTTCCAACAGTTTTTAATTATTGGGTTTCTGATTCTTCTACGCACTTTTTGAGAGCAGCTATGTATGTTCCGACTTCTAGCCAAAATGATTCTCTTGCTCCAATTTTGAAATATACAAAAGATGATATGATGCACATGTTGGAGACTTTTGAGTGGAAGAAGTAAAAGTTTCCTGTAGGATAGGATTGGTAAATGATTTTTATGATTAATGAAGATAATCACAACTGAAAGTCAGCGAAGCTAAATACCTATTTTTTATTTTCTAACAATTCCAACTCACAAAAGGTATTTAACTGGTAACTGATTACTACTTACTGGTAACTGAAAAAAACTGATAACTGAAATTATGAACTCCTTCGAAGAATTAGAAATTACCTTTAGCCGTTTTATAGATTTTGGAAAAGTATTAGATAAGCCTACACGCAAGTTTTTGGTGTTTTATCTCTATTCTATTTTGAAGGGAGACGGTAATAACAATGATTTAGGAATTGAGAATGAAGAGTTTCAAGCCTCCTATTTTTCTTATCTTAGAAAGACCTTAGACCGTATTTTTGAAAATCAAACTATCATCAAACTTGCCAAAGAAAATGAATCTTTGACGGGTCAAATAATAAATGATACGATAAAATGGATAAAAGATACCGATAAAAAAATAAATGCAAAAAATCCATTTCAAGAAGAACAAGACAAATTTAATGCGTGGGCGCACAAACCTACACATTTGTATTTGACCGATTGGGATAATCTTATCAATTATATTTCTATTCGATATGATAGAGAAGAGTTAGATGCAAATTTCTATACTCAAAAATTTAAAGACCTTATTCCTCAAAGCAAAGAATTTGTTTTATCAAAAGAATATGACCCACAAGCAGAGAAAAAGATTCCTTTAGATATTTTAATTGCTGACCTTTTGGCTCAATGGGATGCTTTACTCACTTCAAAATGGCTAGAATTTCAAGCGCAATATTTGGAAGAAGCAAGTGAAGATTTTTCTCAAAAACTCTATCAAAAAGCTGATGATTTGGAAAAATTAGGTAAACTAATTTCTCCTTTTGCAATGGAAGTAGGGCGTTATTGGGATTTGTCTCAAGCTCTTTGGAAAAAAACAGGTTTTGAAGCACTAGAAAAGTATGCCTCTATTTTAGAAAATGAAACAGCTATTCAAGAACTGGTAGATTTACTAGGAAAAATGCGAGAGGCACAAATCGAAACCGAAGAAGAAGAATACAAAGAAGTTGTCGTTTATCAATCAAAAGTAAAAGACCCACATTTGCGTTCTGAAATAAACGGAACTAGAATGAGCAATGATTTGAATACCGTTTTGCCTTCCGAAATTGCATTATTAGGAAATCCAAAAACAGAATGGATGTTTTTGAAAAAATATGCCGATAGTCAATTATTATCTTTTCAGTATGAGGGAACAAAGACTATTTTTAATTCGGAAGAAGAAACTTTTTCGCACCAACATCAAAAAAAGAAAGAAAAAGGTGCATTTATCGTCTGTATTGACACAAGTGGTTCAATGCAAGGAACGCCTTCACAGATTGCCAAGACGCTTTGTTTTGCTATTATGAAAATGGCTGCAAAGGAAAGCCGTAAAGCGTATTTGATTTCTTTTTCGGTAGGAATAAAGAAAATTCGCTTAGATGATATTGCCGAATCGTTGGACAGAATCGTAGATTTTCTTTCTATGTCTTTTGATGGTGGAACAGATGCAACTCCTGCGCTTTCCGAAACTTTGACACTTTTAAAAGAAAACGATTTTAAAGATGCTGATGTTTTGATGGTTTCTGATTTTGTAATGTATTCGCTTAGAGAAGATTTTATAAAGCGAATGGAAACCGAACGCCAAAAAGATACTCGTTTTCATAGTTTAGCGATTGCTCAAAATGCAAATGCTGAAATTTTAGAAGTTTTTGACCACAACTGGGTCTATAATCCAAAGGAAGACAATGTAATTCAACGCATTTGGAAAGATTTACAAACGTTGGAAGATTAAAAATGCTAATTTATTTTTATATTCGTTTATGGGAAAATATTATTATTTGATTGTCGTGGTTCTTTTTGTGAGTGTATATTTTATTGCGTCTCACTTCGAAATAACTGAAGAAAAGCGTCTTGCTGAACATAGAGTTGGAATAGAAAACCTTAATCCATTAGAGCAACAAATTGTTGGAAGATGGTGGTCTTCTATTTCTGGTTTTGGGAGCAACCGAATATATAGAAACTACATGCTCTTCTCGGCAGACAAAACATATTGGAGAAGAAAAAGCGAACTTAAAAAAATGTATGCTGGAAAATATGGCTTTTGGCAAATAAATTCAGAAGATTCTACTCTGACAATAAAGTATGATAGTAAAAAGCTGAAAGATAGAAACTTTAAAATACACGCCATAGACTCTAACTCTATTAGAATAGAAGAAATGGTAGAAAGCAAATACGACCATACAGCTAGATGGACAAGAATAGAGTAGTTTTATAAAAAAATCTCTCTAGGATATTTTACATCTACCAAAAAAAGTCCTTGCGAAGGAACAGAAACACCTGCTGACTTTCTATTTTTATCTAAAATAATTTTTTCAAAATCATTAATTTCTATTTTTCCTTCTCCCACCAAAAAAAGCGAACCCACAACAGCACGAACCATTCCTCTCAAAAAACGATTTGCTGAAATGGTAAAACGCCAATAATCTGATTGCCCATTATTATTTTCGCCTTCTTTTGTCCAAATAGCTTTACTAATATCGCACTCAAAGTTATTTACTTGTGTCTTTACTTTACTGAATGATTCAAAATTAGTGTGTTTTAATAAATATTCGGCTGCTTGATTCATTTTCTCAAAACTGGTATCATTTAGTCCTTTTCTGTGAAAATGAGCATGATTTATCAAAAACGGACTTTTTTCAAGAATTACATGATAATGATAAGTTCTCAAAAAAGCATCAAAACGAGCGTGTGCCGTTTGAGTAACTGGAAGAACTTTCAAAATAGCGATTTGAGGAGGTAAAAAACTATTCATTCTATACTTCAAATCAACTACATTAATTTCATTCTCTGTATCAAAATGAGCAAATTGTTTTTTGCAATGAACACCTGTATCTGTTCTGCCACTTCCGACAATAGGAGTTGGTGTTCTCAAAATTTTTGATAGACCGTCTTCAACAATAGCCTGAATGGTTTTTGGCGTGTTGTTTTGTGATTGCCAACCATGATAATTCGTGCCTTCGTAAGCCACTTCTAAAAAATAACGCATAATAATAAGCAAAAACAGAGTTAAAACCCTGTTCAAGTGATAATTAGGATTTGAAATATACTGAAATATATTTTACATTTATTTTGCTAAATTCTCTAAAATATTTCCTTTTAAGATAGGAACATTTTTAAATTTATCAATTTCTAAACAAAAATCCATGTCATTTTCTACTCCATGTTCTTTAAGTCGCTTATAATGAGAAGAGTGTTTCAGTATTTTGGATAAATTATTTTTGACAGAACTATAAGAATGAGTAGAAAAAAGAATTTCATCACCTTCCCACCAAAAATTACCTTTCAGTTTTAGAGCCAATGCACCTGCAAAAAGAGAATCTTCGGCATTGAAACGACCTTTCCAACCTGCACACACAATTACGACATCTTTATTTTGAGATTTAAGATAAGAAGTAATAGCTTTCAAATTCAAAAAAGCTGCAATGACCACCTGCTCGGCTGTATTTTTTACGGCTTCAATGGCTTGTGTTCCGTTTGTGGTTGTCATGACGATTTTTTTAAATTCTTGTTCCATGTGTTCGAAAGGAGAATTTCCAATATCAAAACCTTCTACTTTTTCTCCATTTCTTTCTCCTGCTGTTACGTACCCCTCTGATTTATAACTTAGCGCATCCTCAACACTTGCTACAGGAACAACATGAGTTACACCACTTGCCAAACCTGCCACCATACATGAAGTTGCTCTAAAAATATCTACTATAACAGCAATTTTTCCTGTCAAATCTATAAAAGAAACTGCATCAGGAGTAAGACAGATTTCTAAAGTTGGTTTTTTATTTTCGTTCATATAAGTAATCGGAATTGGCTTTTTGATTTTCTAAATCTCTAACTATTGATTTTATCATATTTAGTTTAGATAAATTTCCATTAGAGAGTATTCTGACAAACCAATTTTCTTTTAAGTTTAATTTTTTAAATATCTGATTAGCTGAATAACCTTTTTCATAAAGAGTAGAAACATCATTAAAAGATGATTCTAAGAAATTCAGTTTTTTGTTTAGTTTCTCTTTTGGATTTGTTAGTTGTGGTTTATGTCCACAAAACATTACTTCAAAATCTAGCTCTAAAATTCTTTTTATAGAATTTATTTGCTCTAAAATACTTTCATTCTCCAAAAAGTAATCAATATAGGAATTAATATATAAATCTGCTGAAAATAACCATTTTTTCGAAGGCTCATACAAAGCAACCATATCAGAAGCATGTCCAGCTATAGGAATTAGTTGGAACGACAAATTATCAGTTTCTATACTTTCAGCTATTGGACTCAAGTGATTTTGAGAAGGACGATTTCCCCATGTTATTTTTTGCGCAAGGCTAATTTTAGGAGGGTTTTTCATCATCTGACAACATAAATTTGAAGCAAATACTTTACAATTATGCTGTTTTTGCAGCCCTGTAATATTTCCAGTATGGTCTTCATGATGATGCGTAATAAATATTTGCTTTATGTCTAGCTTTTTAGTTTCTGCTAGTATTTTTTCTTTTGCATTGCTTTGTCCTGTATCTATCAATAATCCATCTACAAAATAAATATGTGTAAATAAAGTAGGCAGCCCAAGAATTTGATAGCCAAATTTAATTCCTAAAACTTCCTCATAGTTGAATGATTTTGTAATGACCATTTGTGTTTTTTATTTCGAATATAAAAAAGAGAATAATCGCTTGAAAAAATTATTCTCTTTAATTCATCTTTAACTGATTACTACTTTTAACGAAGTCTTTCAATAACCATTTCAAGTGTTTCTGCAAAGATATCAATTTCTTCTTTAGTATTGTAGAGTGCAAAAGAAGCACGAGCTGTTCCCTCTAAACTCAATCTTTTCATAAGAGGTTGAGTACAATGATGACCTGTTCGGATTGCAATTCCATTTGCATCAAGCATCAAACCCATATCGTAATGATGAACACCATCGACAACAAAAGAAATTACACTCGCTTTTTCTTTAGCTGTTCCAATTATTTTTAGACCTTTTATAGCAGAAAGTTGTTTTGTTCCATAATCCAAAAGCATTTGTTCGTGAGCAATAATATCACTTTTGGTAAGATTATTTACGAATTCAAAAGCCAAACGCAAAGCAACTGTATCAGCAATATTTGGCGTTCCTGCTTCAAATTTGTAAGGCAGTACGTTATATGTAGAAACATCAAAAGAAACATCTTTTATCATTTCTCCTCCTCCCATATACGGAGGCATTGCGTCTAAAAGTTCTCTTTTTCCATATAAAAGACCAATTCCTGTTGGTGCATAGACTTTATGACCTGAAAGCGCATAAAAATCTACATCCAAATCTTGTACATCAATTTCTAAATGTGGACTTGCCTGTGCGCCGTCAATGACTACTTTTGCACCTACTTCATGCGCCTTTTGGATAATTTCTTTTACTGGATTGATTGTTCCAAGTGCATTCGAAACGTGAACAACTGCAACAATTTTAGTCTTTTCAGAAAGTAAGTTTTGATAGGCTTCCATATCCAATTCTCCATTATCAAAAACAGGAATCACTTTTATTTTTGCGCCTGTTTGAGAAGCTACAATTTGCCAAGGAACAATATTAGAATGATGTTCTAAGCTAGAAATAATAATTTCATCACCTTCTTTCAAAAATGTTCTGCCATACGATTGAGCAACCAAATTGATACTTTCAGTTGTTCCACGAGTAAAAATGACCTGCTCTTCAGAAGGAGCATTTACGAATTGTTGTGCTGATTTCCTTGTTTGCTCAAAGGCTTCTGTGGCACGTTCTGCGAGTGTGTGCGCTCCTCTATGAACATTCGAATTTATCTTTAAATAATAATTTGAAAGTGCATCAATCACTGACTTTGGCTTTTGTGTTGTGGCTGCATTGTCAAAATAAATTAATGCTTTGCCTTGTATATCTTGATTGAGAATTGGGAATTCTTCTCTAATTTTATTTATGTCGAATTTTGTTGCAGTAAGCATAATAGTCTGGTTTTCTATGTAAAACAGACATCTTGTCTGTTGAGTTTCATTTTCTGCACAGATTAGGAAGTCTGTGATACTGTAATACAAATATAGCCAATTTAGATTGATTTTAAACAAGCTAGTCTGATATTGAACTAAGAAAGTAAATAAGGGTTTTGTTTTAGATAAAAATTATTCCCATCGCAAACAACTAAAAGGAATATGTAATTCGCTACACACTTTTTGTCCTTGAAAAATAGCAGGATTCCATTTGGTTTTTAATAGAGATTCGGAAAGTTTCTGTTTACAATTTTCTTCTAAATTGATGACTAAGTTTTTTATTTCTCTTACATTTCCTTGTTTATCAATTATAAGAGTTATAAATAAACGACTTGGATAACGTTTTTCTTTATCTATACAATTTTTGAAAACAGGTATGATTTCTTCGTCCAAAAAGTCAAACATTGATTTTGCTTTATTCTCAGCTTGTGCATAATAAGCTGTGCTATCTACCAACAAGTAGATTTCATCACAGTTTTGAGCAAAAGCAAAATTTGTAGAAAATAAAAAGAAGAAAAGAGCTATATTTTTTTTCATTTTGATTCATTTAAAAATTAATCTTCATCATCAAAAACAGGAATTGCAGGGTCTTTCGAATTCGGATTGTTCATTGCTGTATCAATCTCCAAAACTTCTGTATTTGATTGTTTTAGTAGCTTTGTTTGTTCATATTGTAAACTATCTTTCAAAAAAGCATCATTTACTTTTTCTTCTTTGCTCATTCCACAGGATGATAAAAATAAAATGGAGGCAATAAATAGAGAAAAAATAAGATAAGAATATCTGTGTGTGTCGTAGATGTGTTTCATAATGTAAAGTTATTGGTATTTTTATAATTTTTAATTTGTAATTCAATACAAGTATAGTATATTTCGCTTATTTTTGCTAGACTAAATAATTTATTAAAACTATATTAATAAATTTGTTTCTTTCTCAAAACCAGACAGCTACCTTAGAAACCTACGCTAATTTTGCCTAATTTTTTTTCAACTTATTCTGACAAATTACATAACTTATTTCTTCGTTATTCCAAAAAATTAAACGGAAACATTATTCGTTTTTTGATTTGGAAAAGTGAATATTTATCTGATAAAAATTTTTTGCTAGTTGTCAGTATTCTTATAGGAGTCTTAGCTGGTATGGCAGCCATGTTTTTACGTACAACTGTGCTATGGGTAGAACATTATTTGGCTTCTTCAAGTCAGTTTTCTGAAAGCTATAATTATGGTTTGCTTATTTATCCTACTATTGGATTACTTATAACAGCTTTTCTATCAAATGTAGTTTTTAAAACAGATTTTGGACACGGTTTTACTGATATTCTTTATTCTATTTCAAAGAAAGATGGAAAAATAGATTTCAGTAATATTTATTCTCGTATGTTAGGAGCAATTTTCACGGTAGGTTTTGGTGGTTCGGCTGGTTTGGAAGCTCCTATTGTTATGTCAGGTGGTGCTATTGGCTCAAATGTTTCTACAGCAATGCTTTTTGCCAAGAAAAAACGAATTTTATTGATTGCTTGTGGCGTTGCAGGTACGATTGCAGCTATTTTTGATGCACCTATTGGAGGAGTTATTTTCGCTGCCGAAGTAATTTTATTTGATGTCAGTATTGCCAATATTGTTCCTATCTTACTGGCTTCTGTGGCTGCGAAACTTACAGCTTTGGTTTTGGGTGGAGATGATGCTCTTTTTACATTTCGACTAAAAGATGCTTTTCAAACCATTGATGTTCCATATTGTATTGTTTTGGGAATTCTGTGTGGGTTTTTGTCGCTTTATTTTATGGAAGTAGTCAAAAGAATAAACAAATTAGCTAATAAAATACCTAATCCTTATTTAAAAGCTCTTATTGGAGGTTTATTTTTGTCTACCTTGATTGTTGTTTTTCCTCCTGTTTATGGAGAAGGAACAATGCTCTTGAAATCACTTTTGAGTGGAAGTGAAATAGTAATTTTTGCTAATAGTATTATCTTTAAAGAATTGCCCCCTCAAGCTCTGTTTTTAGGCTATGTTTTAGTTATGTTGTTGTTTAAATGTGTAGCTTCTGCTATCACGATTGCAGCAGGAGGAAGTGGAGGAACGTTTGCCCCTTCTTTATTTTTGGGAGGTGTTTTGGGTTTTACCTTTGCAAGAGTAATTAATATTTTAGGTTGGGAAAGTTTATCAGAAAGTAATTTTATTCTTTTTGGAATGTGTGCTGCTATTTGTGGTGTTCAATATGCGCCTTTAGCAGCTATATTTTTGATTGCAGAACTTACTGGTGGCTACGAATTATTTGTGCCTTTAATGCTTACATCTGCTATTACTTATATTACAGTTACCTATTTTGAACCTTACTCTCCTTATATTCGTGAGTTGGTTGCTCAAGGAGATATTATTAAAGGTGACCAAGATAAAAAAGTGCTTAGTAAGCTCAAAATCAATAAATTGATAGAGAAAGATTTTAAAACTCTTCCCGAAAAAGGAACATTAAAAGACCTTGTAAATGTAATCAAACTTAGCCATCGTAATTTATTTCCTGTTTTAAATGAAGAAAAAGAGTTTGTCGGAATGATAATGCTCAATGATGTTAGAAAACTGATGTTTGAAGCTGAAAAATATGAAATTATTGCTTTACGTGATTTGATGCAACGTCCTTCCGAAATTGTAGAATATGGAGAAACAATGGATACTGTTATGAAAAAATTTGAAAGTAGTCAGGCGTGGAATCTACCTGTTATCAAAAATGGAAAGTATTTAGGTTTTGTATCCAAATCAAATATTTTTAATAAATATAGAGAAGGAATGCAAGAAGAGAATGAAGAGGTTTGGTAAATTTGTCTATTTGTTAGGGTTAAGTTTGTATCTGATAAAGTGAAATTTTAAAAAACCTTGCTTCTTGTTGTGAGTTGTAATAAGTAATTCTAACTTTGAAGAAAATATTTTCCACTCTAAATTATCTACTGCTTGAATTTTACACTTACCCAAGAATATCTAGATCAATTTTCAGAGGCTGCACAAACTCAAAATGCAGATTTTATAATATCTCAAACTAACATTCTTCATTCGGCTGATATCTCAACTATCTTAGACGAACTAGAGACAGACGAATGTCATTATATTTTGAGTCTGCTTCCTGAACAAGTGCGTGCTGATATTATTAGTGATTTAGATACAGATATTCGTTCAGATTTTTTGCAAACTTATGAGCCTTCAGAGGTAGCAGAAATTTTGGATTATGCTGATTCTGATGATGCAGCAGATATTTTGAATGAACTTCCTATCAAGATGAGGGAAGAAGTCATTGCTTATGTGGAAGAGCCTCAAGATGTAATGGATTTATTGCATTATGATGAAGACTGTGCAGGTGGTTTAATGGCAAAAGAATTGGTTACAGCCAATATAAATTGGACAGTGGTGCAGTGTGTAGAAGAAATACGAAGACAATCTGAGAATGTAGAAAAAATTTATTCAATTTATGTAATTGATGATAATAATGTTCTTTTAGGAAGAGTAGGAATAAAAAAATTAGTTTTGAATCGTAGCAATACTAAAGTGGCTGACATTTATGAGCCTGATATTATCTCAGTTTATTCTTATCAAGATGAGGAAGAAGTAGCGAATATTATGCAAAAGTATGATTTAGAAGCTATTCCTGTAATCAATGTTAATAAACAACTTTTGGGTAGAATTACGATTGATGATATTTTAGATGTAATAACCGAACAAGCCGAACAAGATATTCAGGCAATGGCAGGTATTTCAGAAGATGTAGAAGAAGATGACAGTGTATGGGTGCTTTCTCGTGCCAGACTGCCTTGGCTTTTGATTGGAATGGTAGGAGGAATGTTGGGGGCAAATTTTATAGGTCTTTTTGAAGAACAGTTAAGAATTGTTCCTGCTATGGCATTTTTTATTCCTCTAATTACTGCAACAGGTGGAAACGTAGGTATTCAGTCTTCTACTTTAGTAGTACAAGCTCTAGCAGACACAGGAGGTTTGCAAGAAAGTTTGTGGAGACGAATTTTAAAATCCTTTTTGGTTGCTCTTATCAATGGTTTTGTAATTGGTGTTTTTGTTTTGGGAGCAAATGTTCTTCTTACAAAAGGTGATATTGTTCTTTCTTTGGTAGTGTCTTTTGCTCTTTTTTGTGTCGTTATTATTGCTTCTATTATGGGAACTATAACACCACTTATTTTGAATAAATTTAAAGTAAATCCTGCTGTAGCTTCTGGGCCTTTTATCACAACAGCCAATGACCTTTTAGGATTGGCTATTTATTTTTCAATAGCTAAACTACTCTATTCAATGGCTATTTGAGTGAAAATAAGACAGAGAGGTTATTTTTCGATAAAAAAAGGTCAATTCATAAATTTATGAACTGACCTTTTTTATTTAAATAAGTTTTATCTAGAATGATAAAATTTTATTATTTATTTTACTATTGATACATTAAGAGTAATAGAACCAGATTCTCCAGTTACAATTTGTTGTACGTGAACTAAACCGTCTTTTCCATCAGCAGTTCTAAACGCAAATACATCATCTACAGCAAGTTTGTTTACACGAGAAGCAGAACCTTCTTTAATGTCTCCAGTTTCTCCAATGCTAGGTTCAGAACCATTAGTATAAGCAGTAGTAAGCTGAGAACCATCAAATATAGCTGTGAAATCTGCTTTTGTAAGAGTAGTGTTTCTGAAGCGAGTATCATTTCTTGTTCCCCAATCACTAGTGCTATAAACTTGTTCAATAGAAGCATCTCTCAATGAACCAATTACTGCACCTTGCCCCGCAGATTGAGATCCTTGTAAATAAGCGATATCAATAAGTGCTGAATTTGTTCTAGCTTCAGCTAATTTATAAATAGCTGAGGTACTTGCATCTAAAAAGCTACCATTAGCTGTGTTAGCTTGAGCTCCTAAAAGGATAACAGGGAAAGTTTCATAAGCAATAGGATCTGGTGCTTCATTGATAGTTACAACCACATCTTTTGAAGATGTAAGACCTGCCATATCAGTAGCTTTAATAGTAAAAGTAACTGAACTAGCAGCATCTGCAAGCATTCCTGTAAATGTATAAACACCAGAAAAACGAGTATTATTATCTGTAAAAGTATCTGTAGCAGGAGTAAATACTTGATCAGGTTGTCCTGTATAAATGATACGTACTTCTGAAAGTTCACTCTCAGTTGAAATTACTTGAAAAGTAAAATCTACACTTTGATTTACATCAATAGTAGCACTTTCAGGGTTTACAGTAATAGAAGGTGCTGCACTTGGATCGTCAGTGCTATCACCACAAGAAGAAAGAGTGCCTACTGCTAAAAGCAAAAGAACTAAATACGAGAAATAAGAAAAAATTGATTTTTTCATTTTTGAGAAAATTTTGTTTGAAATTGAATAAAAAAAATAGTGAAATAAAAAATTGTTTGGTATAAATTTGATAATTCTGATTTGATAAAAAATGTATAAATTAAATATCAAAGCATAGGTTAATCAAAAGTATTGCCAAGTTTACCGAAATATTACAAAAGTTTGTCGAAAGTGTCATATATGTTAATCTACTTCTATAACTTTCATTTTTTCAGTATAAACCAAAAAACGTCTGACTTTGCGTTTGCCCATTTGATAGAGAGCAGTTGCATAACCATTGATTTGTTGTTGATGTTTGGGGTCTATCTGTCCCGTTTTGTAATCGATAAGAATGGCAGTATCGCCTTTTATCATCATACGGTCAGGACGTAAGACTCTACGATTTCCCTTTTGAATAATTTCTTGTTCGTTTAAGATTTGATACGCATTCGGATTGTTTGCGTTCTCTTTTTGAGAAATATCAATATCAGGACGAAAAAATTCTGCAATCTGTTGCAGCATCATGACATTTTTCATTTTGGTTTCTAAGCTGTTTCGCTCATCTTCTGCAATAAGCCCTTCACTAATAAGGCTTTGAACTGCTTTTGAAGTATCATTAATTGTAAAAATTTTTTCAAAAGCATAGTGCATTAAAAGACCATCTTTCCTAGAATCATAAAAATCTTCTACTGTTAGGTAGCTTTCATCATAGCGCAGATTGTTTTTTCTGACTCTGATTTTATTTCTAGCTTCTGTACTGACGAGTTCTTTTATAGTGAGCGTTTCCTTATTATTAACTTTTGTTTTGTGCTTTTTGTTTGAGTTATCTTCAAAAAGTAAATATTCTTGAGCATTAATTTTCTTAACACCTGCTTCTCTTAAGAGAAATAATCCTAATAAATCAGCAATATCTTTGACCTTATCAATTCCAAAATTATCTTCTTTTGTAGTATCATTTGCTTTTGTTTTGACTGGCTTCTTATCTTCCAATTTGGAAACTTGTTTTGTCAGAATGAACAACTTTTCGGTAGGACGTGTCAGACCGACATACAAATTATTAATGGCATCAATAAAATTCAGTGACCATTCTTTTTTGTAATCTTCTGAAAAAATTCCATCTTTCATAGTTTCACGCATCGACAAAATCATAGTTGAAAGCTCAGGAGCAATCGGATTGTCTTCCCATTCTACCCAAAGCTGACTAGAACCTCTCGGTTTTACACTCCAATCTGCAAAAGGCATAATCACGATAGGAAACTCCAAACCTTTACTTTTATGAATCGTCATGACACGCAAAGCAGCTCCACCTTCAGGGGAAGAAATAGAAATTCTTCCTTTTTTGCGCTCCCAATGTTCCAAAAAGTCTAGTAAATTATCATTCTTGTTTCGACTAAATTCAAACAACACATCAAGTAATTTTTGAATATAAAGTTGTTCGGTATGATGACGATAGAGTTCTAATTCTCTAATGAGTTCTTCTGCAATTTCATAAAGTGAAAGATGGCGAAGAACAGGCATTGAAAGTGTTTTTTTGAACTGTTCTTTTATGATTTTGGTAAAATTCTCTTCGTCTTCATTATTTACTTCATCAGCCAAATCAAAAGGAGGATTTTCAGATTGATATTTCTGTTCCAAATGATTTTCTAAAAACTCAATAATTTCTAGTTTTCGGGGTGCATCATCAGGTTGTTGCAACAAAAACATAAAATTAATAATTGTCTGAACCACTTTTGAAGAAACTAAAAGCAAAGAATCTCCTGAAATAACAGGGATTTTTTGTTCGATAAATTTTTCTGCCAAAAATGCTCCCATTCCATTTGTTCTGACTAAAATGGTAATGTCTTCTAACTTATAATCTTGTTTTAAAAGATTTTTAACTAAGTCCAAACAATACTCAAAAGTACGTTCTTGATAGATTTTTTGAGAGTCTTTACTACTTTTTTCTACAAAACGAACGGATACATGCCCACCTTCTTTAAAGACAGTTTCTTGAATTACCTCAGCATAATGCGAAGACAAATCTGGACAAACAGAATCAAAACGCTTTCTTATAAAATGAAATAATTTATTATTAAAATCTACAATATTGGGGTCGCTACGACGATTTGTACCTAAAATTTGCTGATTGGCGTGTTCTTGAAAAATATCGGTATGTTCGGCAAGCATAGAATCTGGGTCTGCGCTTGGAACATTTGGCAAGTTTACCAAAAGGTCAGCATCTCCACTTCGCCAGCGATAAATTGCCTGTTTGGCATCTCCAACCACCATACTACGCATTCCGTTTGCCAAACTATTGGAAACCAAAGGAATCAAATTATGCCATTGCATCTTTGAAGTATCTTGAAATTCATCTATTAGAATATGCTTGAATTTTTCTCCAATCCTTTCAAAAATATACGGAACAGGTTCATTTTCAACTATTTTATTAATTTTTTCATTGAATTCACTCAAATAAACATGATTTTTCTTTTCTTTAAAATATTCAATTTGACTTGCTATTTCCTCTAAAAACATCATCTGAAAAATAAAACGTCGCATCATTCGGCTGTATGCATATTTTTCTTGATATTCATTTTTTAAAGCTTCAATTTTCAGAATCATATCCTTAATAATAGGAGAAAGTTCTTTAATTGCTTCCAAACTTGAGCCTTTTGTTGCTTTTGCAGCCCATTTATTGAGCTTCAACCCATCATTAGCGATATAAGAATTAAGAGGTTTTTGTTTATCCCACTCTTCTTTTATTTTATCTTCATTGGTAGCATACGTCAGAACATGATTATAAATTCCTCTAGTAGAATAATGAAAATCTTTAGCCACAAGTCCATTTTCTTCGAAAGCATTTAACAGAATCCTTCCAAAATCTCCTGCTTGTGGAATAACTTCATTTTCTACCTTTTCGATATAGGTTAGATAATCTGCTTTTACCATCTTTAGCTGTGTTTGGGTAAGAGCTTTGATTTTTTCTACTGAATGTTTTTTAGCTTCCTCAAAAATAATTTTCCCAAAATCTAAAAGTCCTCTATCTACGTTCCAGCTTTTTTCATCTTGTGTTTCTTTCAAGACAAATTCTTTCATGACTTCGCTCAAATGATGGTCGCCACGTTCTCCAATCTTATAATACATTCGACTGACAGCTTCCTCTAAGGCTTCTTCAATGTCTAATTGAATCTCAAAATTGGGAGGCAAATCCAAATCTTTGGTAAAAGCCTGAACAATTCGTTTGGAAAAAGAATCAATCGTAGAAACTGCAAAATCGGAATAATGATGTAAAATAGTTTGATGCAATGCCTTCGAACGCCTTACAATCTCATCTTTTGTAATTTCTATTTGTGGATATTCTTCTTTCAATTCCTTCAAAATATCATGAAACATCGAATCTTCCTCTGCCGTTTCCAAAACCGAAAAAGCATCCAATTTGCTCACAATACGCTGTTTCATTTCCTTTGCTGCATCATTTGTAAAAGTTACAGCCAAAATATGACGGTAATAATGCACATCAAATTCGCCCAATAGTTCTGGATTGGGACTTGCCAAAGCAATTTTGATATATTCTTTGGTAAGCGTATAAGTCTTGCCAGAACCTGCTGACGAACGATAGATGGAAAAAAGCATCTTGTTTGAATTGTGAATGGTAAATTATGAATTGTGAATTAAAATTACGTTATTTTTTAGCATTTTGCTAATGGAATGAGGTGTTTATTTTAGTTAGTTTTTGTTATATTTGAGTACAGTAATTAAAAATTATAACATATAGAAAGTAAAATACTATAGTATTAAAATCCCGTTTATTATTCTAGTAGTCAAATTTTATGTAAACTAATCAAAAAAGATTAATTATGATTTCCTTCAAACAAGTAGAAATTTTAAAAGATAAGTGTCTTAATGATTTGAGTAAAGTCTATAAGACTAAGATAGTGCAAACTAAATTAAGAGAATTTGATTTAGGATATATTCTGTATTACAACACAGAAACATGTGTTTTGAGTGGCTCTCATGATGTGTTTTTAGGAGATGGTTGTCTGGTTATTGACAAAAATGATGGTAGTATTAAATCGGTTTCTATACATCCAGTTCAAGCGTTTGGAGGAATAACTGTAGAAGATGTTTATAAGAAAGAGAAGTATGGAATTCCTATAGAAAATGAACAAGAGAAATTACATAAATTTATGAAGTAACTCTACTATATAACTCTACTATATAAAGAGGAGCTATTCGAAATTTCTCTGAAAAACAAATTCTAAACTATCCAAATTAATTTTCAATGAAAAAACGTTATCCTCGTACACTTTCATCAGGTGCAAACAATACAGTTGTTGCCATTTCTGAAACAGAAGTGGGAAAATTTTATAAAAAACTAACTCCTTTTTTTTGATTTGTAGATTGTTTTTAAGTAAATTTTTGGTTCTTCCAACTTTTTAGCGATTATATGAATTTGACTATAATTCTTAATCTAAAATTTTGGAAGTTTCTAAAATCCTTGTCTTTAGTTTCGGCTTGCCATGTTGACCAACAACAGAAAAACATTAGAAATATAAAATATGAGTGAAGAAAACACAAATTCCATTCGATATCACAAAAAATTGAACAAAGAAATTGCTGAAAGAACAGGTTTTATGAATAATACTAAATGGAAATATTTATTCAATAAAATAAATGCTCTTGATTATGGTTTCAAAGCACTTGTAAAGTTTTTAATTGATGAAAAGTTACGCTCCTTTTCTATACCAAAAGAAACTGACTTTATAAACGGAAAATATCTTGAACAGTATTGTGGAACTTGTGAATTAAAAGAAATTGAATATATTTTTATTCCTTCTCAAAGAATTTATGAAAGAAATAATAGAACTGAAATTTTAGAACCACGAATAGAAAATCAAGAAATAGATAAATTAAAAAAGTGCTTAGACACAGGAAAAATAATTGAATATGAGGAAACTGAAAAGGGCATATTTATCTATGGGTATGGAAAAAAATAAACTAAAAAAAAAGCATAAAACCTAGTTATTAAGTATTTTAATTTAGGTTTACTCCTATTTATCAAGTTTGCCAAATCTGCGATTTGGCTCAATTATAAACCGAAGCCCATCTGGCGCAAGGCTCTCCTTATGCCTATCATTTTGTCAGCATATGCTGACGAAACAGCAAGTACAAGATAGAATCTTGCACTAGAATCAGAATTTCCTGTTTCTTACTCAACATTCTTCTGCAAAATAAGCTCTAAACTATCCAAATTCAAACTACAAAGATTCCCAAGCTGTTTGTAATCCAAAATTTTATGAGGTTTTGTATATACACAGCCATTGTCTAAGGGAATGACAACAGCATTGTTAGTGATACTTTTCTGAATATCTGTAAGATTGGTTGGCGTATGACCATGAATTATTTTTTTACCTTTCAAAAGTTCTGTATCAGCTTGAAAACGACGAATTTCTAGCATTGCTTTATAATTTTGAAAAGGTTTTTCGTTGCGAAAATCAAACCCTGCGTGTACTAAATGATAATCTTCTAACTCATAATAATAAGGTAAAGATTCGAAGAAAGCTAAATAGTGTGGTTTTATTTTTAATTGCTCATCTACTATTCCTTTACATTTATTAATCTTTAGAAAAAGCCGAAACATACGTTCATTATACTCTTGACTAGCTTCTAAAAGATTAAGTTCGTGATTTCCCATTAGTGGAAAGACTTTATAGCCATTTTCTTTCAAATACAAAATATAGTCAATTACTCCTGCACTGTCAATTCCTTTGTCGATATAATCTCCCAAAAGAAATAAATGATCATCTTTTGTAAGTTGCATTTTATTTCCTACTAAAGCCTTGAAAGTCTTGCTACAACCGTGAATATCACTGATTACAAATCTTCTGCCTTTTGGTTTTTCTAGTATTTTTATGTGTTTTTGGGACATACTATTTTCAATAGAAATTGGTTTTAGGTCTTCCTTAACTAAAAAATCCTAAATAGATTCTCTTCTATTTAGGATTTTTTGTTGATTAAAGAAAGGTAAAAAATTACTTATCTCCTCTCTTACCTTTTACAGCTTTGGTAGCTGCTTTTGAAGTTGGTTTCTGTGTTTTAGCTGATGGCTTATCCGTTTTTTTAGCAACTGTTTTCTTTGCTTTTGTTTCTTTGTCGTCTTTTTTAGCTGTTTTTTTCTTAGGTTTTTCTTCTGTTGCAGTAGTCTCAGCTTCTACCATTGCATCAACTTTTTTAGTTGCCTTTTTAGTTTTTGCTTTAGGCTCTTCAGCACTTTCTTCCGATTTTGTTTCAGTTGTTGGAGTTTCTTCTTCTTCCTCTTCTTCTTTTTGAGCAGGGTCTATTAGTTCAGGAGCATGTTCAGCCAAGATACCGTACCACATTACTAATTTTTTAATGTCAGAAGTATAAACACGATCTTTGTCCCATTCTGGCAAAATATCATTTAAAAGTCCTTTTAGCGCATCATTGTCTGATGTTTTGATGTCCATTTTGAGAGCATATTTCTCATACATCTTATGAAATACATCTTGCAAAGGAACAGAACCTTCTTCAGTAGTTGTATAAATAGAAATTTCTTTTAGAATAGAAATACGATGGCTTGCATCTGCCATAATTTTGGAGCGACCTCCTCCGATAGCTTCAATAATTACTCCGTTGCGAGTAGGTTTAAGAATTTGATACAGTCCTGGTTTGCCCGAAATAACGGCTACTTCTTTAAGTTTCATATATACTATGTAGAGTTTTGTTGATTAGTTTTATAAGGATTTATGCTTCGATTTTCGTACAAAAATTAGCTTATTCAGATAAACGTTTTTTATGAAATAAAATTTTATTCGAAGGCTAAAGCCTATAAGTATATTTTAAATTACAATAAATGCAAGAGCGCAAAAATAGTAAAAATAAAATAGAATTTTGATTTACATTTAATTAAGCTATTGATTTACTTTTTAGGTCGCCCTGTTTTTCCTTTAAAAGGTGCTGCTTTCGGATTGGTTTTGTTTATAGAAGAGTTTGAACTTTTAGGAGTAGATTTGAAATCTTTTTTAGGCGTATCTTTTCCAAAATCTTTTTTTCCTGCTTTTGCTACTGCTTTTGAGTTTCTTCCTGTACTCTTTACAGGTCTTTTTCCTGTGTTTTTAGCAGGTTTGTCACTGTTATTTGAATCAGAAAAAGGAACAGTATATTTTGAGTTTGTCTTTCTAGGAGAAGCATATTTTGAAGGCTTTACTGGTTTTGGAGTGGTTGCATCAAATGTTTTTTTCTCAAAATCATTCAATTCATTTGTTTGCTCTTCTTTTTTATACGGTTTATGTTGATTGTATTTTTTTCTTTGTACAACTTGTTTTTGTGGCTGTGGAAGCTCTTCTTTTGTAACTTTAATAGGCTGAATTTGAGAAAATTTTTCCTCTAATGCCTTATTATATTTTTCTATATAAACCAAAATATCTTCTGTACCTTCATTTTTAACTGACGAAGTAATAAAATTAGGAGGTAATGCTTCCCAACGAGATTTCAAAACTGTTTCATAACGCTCTAAAGAAGCGACCAATTTACTATTATTGAGTTTGTCAGCTTTTGTAAAAACGATAGCAAAAGGAATTTGATGTTCTCCCAACCATTCAAAAAATTCTAAATCAATCGCTTGTGGCTCGTGCCTGATGTCTACCAAAACAAACGTTACTACTAAATTTTTACGTTCAGAAAGATACTCTGTAATTAAGCCTTCAAAATCTCTTCGTTGTGATTTACTCACTTTTGCCCAACCATAACCTGGTAAATCTACTAAATACCAATTTTCGTTTATTAGAAAATGATTTATTAATTGAGTCTTACCTGGTGTAGAAGAAGTTTTTGCAAGACTATTTCGGTTTGTCATTGCATTGATAAGAGAAGATTTACCCACATTCGAACGCCCAATGAAAGCATATTCGGGCATGTGAGGTGAAGGACAAGTCTTTACAGACGGATTGCTTTCTAAAAATTTGGCAGTATTGACTTGCATAGCTTAATGAAGAATAAAATCGTATAAAACAGGTAAAAAATAAATACAAAGGTCGCTAATTTTCTACTCATTGTCAAAAATGATGAAAATTAAAAGTTGTTTTCTCAATTATATTTTAGAACGAATTATTTTATTACCAACTTAGATATTTTTGAAACAGGTCCTGGACATTGTTGTTCATGACATTGCAAACAGCTTTTTACAAATAAGTTAAAACCTTCTACTTGAAGACTGTGTTCTTTACCTTTAGAAGCATTTTGATATACGTTTTCCAATTTTTGAAGCATTATCTTTGCCATAGCATCAAAGGCTGGACTTTTTGTATGTTCGTCTGTTGGTTCTGCTCCTAAAATATTTTCAAAATGAGGTAAATAATCGGGCAATTCTTTTGTGTTTTTATTGACAATGGCTGTTTTTAGTGTATCAGCATATTCCCACATATCACGCATCAGAACAGCTAATTCACTGCTAGGGTTAGGCGAACGGGGGTCATTAATTAGTTTTTTACTATCCTCAGTTTTGATTGCTACTTGGTCTTTATCAATCGTCTCTTTTTTATTTGTTTCTGACAAATTACAAGAGCAAAAACAGCAAATTAGTAGCACAAATAGTATCTTATTCATAGAACTCAAACAATTTTAAAAATAACTTTGTGATTGACAATTAAATCGCTAAAAATAATTACCATTAAAAAATGAACATTCAAACTATAAATATAGCTATTCAAGAAGGAAATTTCGAAAAAGCTGTCGAAGTTTCTACCAATTTATTGAATGATTTTGCTGAAAATCCTCAAAAAGAGGAATTAAAATTTATTTCAGAAGGTGAAGTTTTATTTCGTCGTGGCTATGCTTATTTCAAACTACAAGAATTTAAGAAGGCATTAGAAGATTACAATTTATCTATTCAGAAAGCTGAAAACCCAAATGCGTATAGTGAACGAGGAGTGCTTTACTTTACAGTTGGAAAACTTGCAGAAGCCTTAGTAAATATGAACATTGCCTTAGATTTAGAACCTGATAATCCATATCGTTACTCTAGCCGTGCTTATATTCGTGCAGCAGCAGGAATGACTGTTTTGGCAATGCAAGATTACAGAAAAGCAGTAGAACTAGACCCAGAGGATGCGATTGCTCATAATAATTTAGGACTTTTAGAAGAAAAAGTAGGTTATCAATTAAAAGCAAATAAGCATTTTGAAAAAGCTGATAAACTAAGAGAAGAGCAAAGCAAGGAAGATAAAATGCTAACCAAGAAAATGGATTCGGAAATTAGCCAAAATGAAGAAAATCAGGCTAAAGATAAAAGTAAAAAAGAAGTAGAAGTAAGAAATGAGACCGTATTAAGTCAAGATTCTAAAGGTGAAATAAATCAAAATCCTACAACTTATCAAGGAGCATTTAAAAAAATATTTTCTTCAAAAGAAGCTTTTAGTAATGCACTAAAAAAGGCTAGAGATGTTTATTTTAAAAAGTAAGATAGTAACAAAGGCTGTTTTTTAATTTAAAAGTAGCCTTTTTGTTTTTTTTGTAGGTAGATAGATACAGATTTTATATATTTGGAGAATGGTCTATAATCTAGTTTACTTAAAATTAAGTAAGATGTTATTTAAGTAACTAACTAGATTTGAAGAAATGATAAAAGTTGAAACTAAGAATTTGTCCATTCTACTTTACGTATGTTATCCAAATTAATAAATATTCAAATAAAGCTCTCTTTTTGTACTCGTTTTATTATTCGTTCTTTCTTTGTAATCGGTTTGTTGTTTTGCTTTTCCAATGCAGTTATGGCACAAACAAAAATTATTATGGGAACGACTAGTGATACAAAAGGTAATTCTGTCGAAGGTGTTACCGTCATTATGCCCAACATTGGTAAAGGAGTCAGTAATAGCAATGGTGGATTTACAATAGAGTATCCAGCTTCAAAAGGATATCCAAAAAAAGTAAATATAGAGAAAGAAGGATATTCTTTGGTAGATTATGATATGGGACGAAATGGTCTTTCTATTACATTAAGGAAATTAGATAAGACTTTGAAAGGACAAGTTTTTGCACAAAAAAATACTCCTTTGGCTGGTGCAGAAATAATTTGGAAGGGTGTAAACTATGAAAAAGTAACTAAGGCTGATGCTGTTGGGAATTTTTATATGGAAATTCCGAATGGAAAAACGGTAACTTCTTCTTCAGAATTTATAATTAATGGAAAAAAAATAAATGGTAGATTTTTTTCTTATAACAACAAATTGAATGAAGTGAATATAGTGCTTTCAGGAGATTTATCTAATCCTGTTTTGAAAGCTGAGAAACCAAAAAAAGAAGAGATTAAAGAAAAGGTAGAAGAAGATACCACAACTGTAAAAGAGCGAGTCAATCTAGAAAAGGTAGTAAATGATCTTGAAATGCAGAAAAGTTTGCTTGCAGAACAAGGTTATAAAATACGTAGAGCTATGGAAGAAATAGCTGAAGAACTCAATAGCAGTAACATTACGGCACAAGAAAAAAGTAGATTAAGAAGAGAGCTTGATGCACTATCAAAACAACTTATAGAAAATGAAGTTGCTTTTGAAGCAGCACAAGCTGAAACACGGAAACTAATGGATAAAATTAGAGGACTTTTGTATGAAAAAGATTCTATTACAACAGCCTTTACAGAAAAAATAGAAGAAGTAGAGGCTGAAAAGGAATTGGCTCGTCTTCAAATGATTGTTGTAGGTATTGTCGCTTTACTTCTCTTAGTAGTTGCTGGTGGTGCTTATTTTGTTTCTCGTAAAATTAATAAGCAAAATGAAGATTTGGAAAAATCAAATCATGACCTCAATCAAACAAAAGGTGAACTAGAAACCAAAATTGAACAAATTGAAACACTTAATAAAGAAGTTACTACAAAAAACCAAAAGATTACTGATTCAATTCGTTATGCCCAAACTATCCAAGAAGCTATTCTACCTGCTGCAATAGAGTTCGAAAAAGCTTTTGCAGATTACTTTGTGCTATACTCACCTAAAGATATGGTTTCAGGGGATTTTTACTGGATGACAAATCAATATACATTAGATGGACAAAAAACAGTGTTAGCAACTGTCGATTGTACAGGTCATGGAGTTCCAGGGGCATTTATGTCAATGATTGGAAATACACTTTTGAATGAAATTGTAAATCAAGAAAAAATATTTGATACTGCCCAAATTTTGACACGTTTGCATGAAGGTGTAAAAAAGTCATTACAACAGAACAATATGTCAAATGACGATGGAATGGATGTTTGTATTTGCACCATTCATTTTAATTCTGATGAAACAGCTCATGTGCAGTTTACAGGTGCAAAACGCCCTCTTTATTATTTTCAAAATTCATTTTTACAGAGCTTAAAAGGAGACGTAAAATCTATTGGTGGAAGAGATAGAAAAGAAAAACCTTTTACAACACAAGATTTGTATTTGATGAAAGGAGATTGTTTGTATCTCATGACAGATGGTTTTAGTGATCAACAAAATTCCGATAACAAAAAGTTTGGAACAACACGCCTTTTAGAGTTGCTAGAAAAAAATGCTAGTTTGGCACTTCCTGTTCAAAAACAAGAACTAAATGATGAACTCCAAACGCACAGTTGGGGTGTAGAACAGCGTGATGATATTACAATTGTGGGTGTGAAGATATAATATTGATACAGAACATCTTCATAAAAATCTTGTCAATAGTTTTTGCTAATCTAAAATAACTCTGATTTGTATACAGTCTATTGCACTATTTTCAAAAGTTTTGCAATGTTTTTTGTGCGTTCAACTCCCCAGAGTTGAACGAAACGCTTTTGCCATTGTTGGTGTCTCACCAACGACACAGAAACACACAGCCTGTTAACTTCTCTGCTTCCTGTACTTAAACGACTTCATTACATTGAATTTGTATTAGGCTATTAACAGACTCTTGAATATATTTTCTTACTTCTTCTTCTTTTTTCTGTTCTTATTTACTCTAATTAGCCAACGAGGTAAAACTAATGCTCCTATAAATAGATACGGATAATAATAGAAAAGTCTCCACAAAATACCTACTGCTGCACAAAACTCTTTTTGCAAATATTCTGCATAAAACAGACAAAAAACAGCTTCTGCTGTTCCACTGCTTCCAGGGGTTGGAGAAAGAAGCATGACAATCCACATCGCTATCTGACGAGCAAATACGAAAAGATGATCCACAGCATCAAGAGGAGTAAAAGCAGATATCAAGCAGTTGAGCATCAAATAACGAGCTATCCATATAAAAAAGGTTAGAAAAATAGCTTTTATCCATAATGATATTCCACTTCCACGTAATGCCTTGGCAGCAATTATCATTTCGTTGCCTGTATTTATTGCGCCTTCTTGAAATCTTTTGAGAAATTTGATGGATGTAATTTTTATCAAAAGCCATTTAAAACCTTTTGGATTTATGATAAGACCATAGGCAAAAAACATCGCATAAAGCACTGTCAAACCATAACTTACATAAAAAGCTCCTTTTAAACCTTGTTGTTGTACAAATTCGTTGAATATATCTGCCGAAATAGCAGGGAAAACCATAAAATCAAATGAGTTAGAAACAAAAATAGCTAAAGGAGAAAAAACAATAAAAAAGAAATTATCTAATAAGGCAGTCATCATGACGTATGCCATCGATTTTCCAAAGGATAATCCTTCCCGATTCAGAATAAAAATAGCAACGGCCGTTCCACCCACCACAGAAGGAGTAACAGCAGACGCAAATTCCCATAATAAAATAATATACATACTAGATTTCCAAGAAAGCTCTTCATCACTAATCATTCTAATACGATATATGTAACCTGCATCTCTAGCCAACAGCATAATTAAGGCAGCTAAAAACCAAAGCCAGTTTGATTTGCCTAAAGCATCTAAAAAAATAGGAATATCAACTTTTTCTAAGAAAAAATAAACTGCAACACCTAATCCAATCAAAACGGGAATATAAATTTTATTCGTGTTGAGTGTCTTAAAAACTTCTTTTTCATCAGGAGCTTTAGCAGTTACGTTCTTAGAATTTAATTTAGGGTTAGGATTGGAAGTAGAAGACATTGGTATTTATTTCTATTTTTAGTAACATTTTATAAAAAAAAATCTTTCTCACAAAACAAAAAATGGCTTGTTCTAAAAAGCAGTATTGAAAAGAAACTCAAAAAACACACAAAGATAACACAAAAAAATGCCTACCTAATAAAGATATTGGACTAATTTTATGTAAATTTCCATTTTGAGAAAAGATTATAATTTTTTCACCCTCAAAATGCATAATCTTCTCATAATTTGAGTAGTTTGTCTGTAAACTAAAACAGACCATTAGAGTTCTGTTTTTAAATAAAAAAAAGTAAATTAAAATAAATCACACAATCCAACCATAAAATAATATAACGCAATGAGTTATTATCAGAAAATGGGTCAGATTCCACCCAAACGACATACCCAATTCCGACAAGAAGATGGTAGTTTGTATCACGAACAACTTGTCAGCTCTCGTGGATTTGATGGTATTTACACAATACTTTATCATATCAATCCACCCACAAAAATCAAAAAAATGCTTGAGCCTATTCCTGTAAAAACGGAATTGCTTACAGATTATCCTCTGCAACCTATGCACCTCAAAACTTCTCTTTCTGAAAGAACAGGTGGAGATTTTTTAGATGCTCGTATCCCTTTGCTTGCCAACAATGAGTGTGTGTTGTCAATTTGCAACCCAAGTAAAAATACAATGGATTATTTTTATAAAAATGGCGAAAAGGATGAAGTAATTTATATGCACGATGGAAATGGATATTTATATTGCCCACAAGGAAAATTGAGAGTGAAAAAAGGCGATTATGTAGTCATTCCAAGAACTACAGTTTATAAAATGGAATTTGACAAAAATGAAGTAGATGAAAATGGAAATAAAGTAGAAGTCAGAATGATGATTACTGAATCTCGTGCGCCTATCGAAACAGTTAATCGTTATCGTAATCGAATGGGGCAACTTTTAGAGCATTCGCCTTATTGTGAACGTGACATTCATGGCCCTCAAGAATTAGTTACAGAAAAAGAGCCAAAAGAAACACTTATCAAAACAAAAAAAGGAAATTTTTTACATCAACATGTTTATGATTTCTCTCCTTTAGATGTTGTCGGTTGGGATGGTTGTTTGTATCCTTATACACTTTCAATTTATGATTTTGAGCCAATTACTGGACGTATTCATCAGCCACCACCTGTTCATCAGACCTTTCAATCAGAGGGTGGTTTTGTAATTTGCTCATTTGTTCCTCGTCTTTTTGATTATCATCCAGATTCTATTCCTGCACCTTACAATCACTCAAACATTGATTCTGATGAAGTTCTTTTTTATGCAGAAGGAGATTTTATGAGTAGAAAAGGAATTGATAGAGGTTCTTTTACCATTCACCCTGGGGGAATTGTTCACGGTCCTCATCCTGGAACGTATGAGGCAAGTATAGGTAAAAAAGCAACACACGAATATGCCGTAATGGTCGATACTTTCCGTCCTCTATATCTAACAAAACAAGCATTAGAGTATGTAGATACCAATTATGCGTATAGTTGGTTAGAATAAAAATAGTTGTTTTTCTACCCTTTAAAACTAATAAATGTCAATTCGAAATATGGTAATCATTCGAATTGACATTTTTATATATAACTTTAACTACTTATTTATTTATTTATCTTTTCTTATTAGGATTTTTGTAACGAGAAATAAATTCTAGTCCTTTAAAGAAACTAAACATCATGGCAAGACCAATAATAAAGAAAAGTAGATAAATTAGCATAGAAATAGGAAAATAATATTTTTTATAAAGAATTTTATCTTATCTATTTTAAGTGTGCCAAAATTGAATCCAAATCTTTGTTTTTATTTTATTTATTTGTAAGTTGTTGATTTTTAGCTGTTTAAGGTTTTATTGTTTTGCTTAAATTTTTTTTGCTTATCAAAATGAAAAATATTTTTGTCAAAAAAGTAGACTGACTACGAATCATACTCAGAAAGGTTTCAAAAAACAAAAAAAAGGTGTTAAATATTTCATTTTTTATACAAAATCACTCAACATTCCAATTTCTTTTGGCATAATTCCTCTTTCTGTTCTCTGCAAGGTGCAACATTGATTAACTGGGTCGTGTTCGAAAAATAAAATATAATCATTTTCGACAGCTTCATTCAATAGTTCTTCTTTTTCAGAAAGTGTCTTTAAAGGCTGCATATCATACGCCATAATATAAGGCAGGCGTACATGATGAACTGATGGAATAAGGTCTGCACAAAACACAATTGTTCTATCTTTATATTTTATTTGAGGTAACATTTGTTTTTCGGTGTGTCCGTCCACAAAGCGCAAATCAAACGGCAAAGAATCTGTTTTTTGATTGCTAGAAAGAAGTTTTAATTGTCCACTTTCTTTTATAGGAAGTATATTTTCTTTTAAAAATGAAGCTTTTTCTCTTGGGTTGGGTTCGATAGCCCAGTTCCAATGTTCTGTATTTGACCAATATGTTGCATTATCAAAAACAGGAATCAGTTTGTTCTTTTCTCTTTTTATTGCGCCTCCACAATGGTCAAAATGCAAATGAGTAAGAAAAACGTCTGTAATATCAGAAGTTGAAAAACCTTTTTGTTTCAACGATTTTTCTAAAGAGTCATCGCCATGCAAATGAAAGTGACTGACAAACTTTTCATCTTGTTTGTTCCCTATTCCTGTATCAATAAGAATAAGTTTATTTCCATCTTCTATCAAAAGACAACGCATTGCCCACGTACACATATTTTTTTCATCAGCAGGATTGAGTTTTTGCCACATTACTTTTGGAACAACACCAAACATTGCACCACCATCTAATTTGAAAAGTCCTGTATCTATTGTATGTAAAGTCATTTTTTTTGAGGTTTTGGGGTCGTTGGTATAAATACCAACAACAGCAAGAGATATTAGTTGTAAGATAAATAAAAAAATCCTATACTAGCATAAGGACTAAAATAGGAATTTTGTTTTTTATAAAAAAGATAAAGTTACTCCATCAGCCAAGCCTTAGCTTTTTCTTCACTATCCCAATTTACCACTTGTAAACCTGTTTGTTCAGCATTGTCAGCCATAAATTCTGCAGATAATTGAGAATACAAATCTTTAGGTAGTATAACACTATATTTTTTAAGTCCTGCTACAACGACTTGTGGCATCCATGAGTTAGCAATCCAATCATTTGCTCCATCCCAAGAGCCTTCGTTATTTCTACTGTCATTAAGCCAATTTTTTATTTTATATTTCTTGACTAATTCAATCATGGCTACGCCACCTTGTTTAATATTGTCTTCATTTACCCAGCCAATCCAGTTTGTCAATCCCCAGTTTTGTTCTGGATCATAACCTAATTCTAAGAAAACTTCACCTGTTTCATTTTTAAATTCTTTAATTTTAAGTTTTTGATTCATAAAGATATTTTTTGAGATAAAAGAAAATGTGTTTAGTTTTAAAATATTGCAGAGTTTTTTTATACGTTGTTAATATAAAAAAAAATCCATCTTTAAAGAAATAAAAACGGATTTTTTTGAATTGAAATAATTAAAAAATGAACTTCTGGACTTTTAAACTTCATTTACAGCACGCTCAATCAAACGACTAGCAACAGTTTGTGTTCCTGTATGCTCAAAGTAGTTGGTTGAAGCATCTAAGAAAGCAGCTACATAATCTAGTTTTGTATCAGCTAAAGAAATATATTCTGAAAGGCTTGCAATTACTTTTTCTGAATTGATATTATTCTCAGATTGAAAATTACTAATCCAGCCTTTTGTGTGTCCGAATGCTTTTTTTACAAATTCTAGTTTGTCGGTAGCACCACTTCCTGGTATATATTGTGCCATTTTTTGGAAAACACTACTATTTTCTACTTTATCTACACTTACCGATTGAAGTTTGTTCATTACAATTTCGGCAAAATCAGGACCTAGAGGAAGCACACCATCAAAGGCTACAATTCCTGCCATACGCATTTTGCTTTCTCCTGCATAATTGCCTAATGCACCCACAAAATCACCAAAACTATCTCCAGGGATTCCATTTATTTTTGTAAAAGCTAGAAGTTCAGCCGTAATTTTGATAGCCAAATCAATACTCTGAATTGTATCAGCTTTTGGAGTAAGGTCTTTCATAAAAGAAAGCATACTAAAACTATCAGCCAATTTATCAGCCATTGCAGCAGCTCCAAGAGCTGTATCGGCTGTATCTACCATTTTAAAAATTTTGATAGCCGTTTGATAGCCTTGCGAATCGTCATTGTAAAGCTCTATTGCTTTTTCTTTTACTTCTCCTAAAAATTCCTCATCTGTTTCGCCTGTAACATCACGCATTAAGGCATCAAAATCAGTCGGATTATTCCATTCTCCTGGAACTACAAAATCTAACGCTTTCAGCGCATAAATAGTAACCCCAGATTCAGGTAGGTTATTTACAGCATCTACAATAGAAACTGGTTTGTCGTCAGAACCAAAAAACATATAGTTGTATATTTAAGTAATTGAAAAGGTTTTTTAAGAAAAAATGAGTTTCTCAAACTGTCAAGATACTTTTAGAGTATTTAGACAGATAATTGAGTTGAAAAATTATTTTAAGTTGGCAAGTCCAGCAAGATCAAATTTTTCGAACCAAGATTTGCGAGTTTTATCATCAAAGCTATCTTCTTTCGAACGAATACTGATTTGATAACGGTCAGCAACCAAAATAGTAGTTCCTTTAGAACCTTTTGTAAGCGCAGGGTAAGATGCAATGTACATCGTTGCGTCTGCATATTTTGCTTTTGTATCCATATTAGTACTCAAATCACTAATTGCAAGAGTAGCTACTTCTATTCCATCTTTTTCTAAACTAGCTTGTACAAATCCATCTTTTTCTTGATTATAGATAACTTTGTATGCTCCTTCTTCTTGTGGGAAAAATTTATTGAGCGCACCTCCTTCAACTTCTTCTTTAGGCATTTCTTCGGTAGCAGTCGAACCATTATCTATTGTAGTTGTTGTTTCTGTGTTAGTTTGTTTCTTTCCTCCACAACTAAAGAGGAAAGCCGAACTTAGTAATAGGGCAAATAACGAAATACGAAATTTTTGCATGTGCATAATATAAGGTGAAATTTAGTGATAAAATGAACTTTAAAACCTAGAAAATCTTTGAATATAAGAAATAGAAATTGGTATCTTATTCTATCTTAAATTCTCTAATTATTCTATTATTTACCTCAATGTACAAATTATCATTCAGAATTAGAATAGTTTTTGTTGATTTTTGATTGAAATAATCGGAAAAAGTTAAAATTTCAAACTCTATTCATTCTGCTTTAAAGTTTGATTCTTAAACTATAAGCTAATAAAATACAACAAAAAACCCTTTTTACTGCAAGAGCAAAAAGGGCAAAAAGTAATTAGTTGTGAAAAAGTAGGAGTCAAAAAAATAGCTTTTAGTTGTTTACTACTTTCCCTAAAAATGGCTACAAAATCAATTGTTGAGCTTTTTAGAAAGAAGTAAAAACTGCTTTTAACAGGTTCTTTGCTAATTCTCCAAAACAATTTTTTCAGAATTGTATTTGTTTTCCTTATAATGTCCCAAACATAGTCATTATTTTTTAAAATACACTATTTATGACAAAAAAATAGTAGAAAAATGCAGTAAAATTTAATTATTAATCCAAAATAACATGTCAGTTAAACTTTTATTACAACGAGGAGATATTACCAAAATAGCTGTTGATGCTATTGTAAATGCTGCAAATACATCACTGTTGGGTGGTGGTGGCGTTGATGGTGCAATTCATAGGTCAGGAGGAAAAGAAATTTTAGAAGAATGTATTAAAATACGTAACAAGCAAGGAGGTTGTAAAACTGGAGAGGCTGTTTATACAAAAGCAGGTAATTTATCAGCTAAGTATGTTATTCATACAGTAGGTTCAGTTTGGCAAGACGGAGAACACGGAGAAAGAGAACTTTTAGCCAATTGCTATAAAAACTCATTACAAATTGCTGAAGAGTTGCAAATCAAATCTATTTCATTTCCTAATATAAGTACAGGAGTTTATAAGTTTCCAAAAGAAGAGGCTGCCGAGATTGCTCTAAATACTGTAAATAAGTTTGTAAATCAAAGCGAAGATTCTACTTTAGAAGAAATTATCTTTGTTTGTTTTGATGAAGAGAATTATAAAATTTATGAGCGTTTGATGAGATTATCTAATTTATGATTAAAAGAAAAAAGAGGTTATCCTAAAACTAGGATAACCTCTTTCAATACTATTTTACTACCAAAACACAATCTTTAATATTGAAGAATAAGAATTATTCTTATAGTATTAAAGATGCTTTGCTCTTTAATATTTTTAGTGATTTTTGATTTTTACAAAACGTTATTTCTTTCTTTATACTTGTCATCTGATATAGTAGATTTATCTTTTGCTTCAAATTCATTAGTAACACCATTCTAGTGTTTGGTTTTAAAAGATAAATCCAATTGCAACTACTAAAAGAAATGCCATGTAAGGTAAAATTATTTTTTTTGATATTGATAATGTTTTAATTGTGTGTTAGGAGAATATAATAAAGTTAATTCACTTAGTAGTATGTCTGCATACCATTAATAGAAATAAAAAAGTAACCAATATACTTTTTTATATAGCTTAATTATTAAGCTGTTTTGTAGCTGCTTAGCTAGTTATGTAAAGTAGTTATCTTTGTTAATTATTAAACAAATTAAGCAGGTTAATTTTACATTTCCAAATTTTTAGCCATAAATTCATAAATAATTTACAGTGTGAGTTTTTTTAAAAATTGATGCTTTTTTAAATTTTGTACGTTGTTTATCAAATTTTTATTGATAAAAGATTCAATTTTGAATTTTTGATAATAAAATCACATTTAATTAGCAAAATTGTAATTAATGTGATTAATTATTTTTCAGTAATTTTTTTGACAACTCTTGATAATTAAGGTTTTAATACTTGAAAAAATGATTTTTTTTCTAAGTTATGAGATAGAGCTTTTATGATAAAAAAGGTGGAAATTATATTCAAGAGCTTCGAATTATAATTAATGCTCTAATAATTTCGTATTTTTGTAAAATCAAACAAAAAATAAGAATAAACTGAAAGAATAATTTACTGCTATGAATACGCCAACTATAAAAGTATCGCTTCAAGAGATAGAAAATAAAAAAACAGATATCCGAAAACTAACTTTAGCCGAAATTTCGGAAGAACTACAAAAATTAGGAGAACCAAAATTTAGAGCAAAACAGATTTGGCAATGGCTTTGGGAAAAATCAGTTACTTCATTTGAGCAAATGACAAATCTTTCTCAAAAACTTAGAGAAACGTTGCAAGAAAATTTTGTTATTAATGCCCTTACCATTTCAGAAGAGCAAAAAAGCAATGACGGAACTGTAAAATCTTCTTTTCGATTGTATGATGGCAAAATAGTAGAAGGCGTTTTGATTCCTGTTAAAGATAGAATGACAGCCTGTATTTCGTCGCAAGTGGGTTGTTCGCTTTCTTGTAAGTTTTGTGCAACAGGGTATATGGGTAAGAAACGAAATATTGAAGCTGCCGAAATTTATGATCAAGTAGTTGCTATTTCAAAGCAAGCAGAAGAGAATTTTAATCAATCTCTTTCGAATATTGTCTATATGGGAATGGGCGAACCCTTGATGAACTATAAAAATGTTTTGCAATCTATTGATAGACTGACTTCTCCAGATGGACTAAATATGTCGCCAAAAAGAATTACTGTTTCGACAGCAGGAATTGCAAAGTTTATCAAAATGCTTGCCGATGATAACGTCAAATTTAATCTTGCTTTGTCTTTGCATGCTGCAAATGATGAAAAGCGAAACGAAATTATGGATATTAATGAGAGTAATTCGTTGGAAGTTTTGGCAGAAGCCTTGAAGTATTTTTATGACAAGACAGGAAATAGAATTACATACGAGTATATTTTGTTTGATGATTTTAATGACTCATTGAAAGATGCTGATGAGCTGTATCGTTTTTGTAAGCACGTTCCTTGCCGAGTAAATATCATCGAATACAATCCAATAGAAGAAGCTGAATATAAGAAACCAACTGAAGAAAGAATAGAAAAATTTGCAGGTTATTTGATTAAAAGAGGGGTACGTACAACTGTCAGAAGAAGTAGAGGAAAAGATATTGATGCAGCTTGTGGACAACTTGCCAATAAAAAGGGTTAATTCGTAAAAACTAAATAGCACTTTTCCAAAGAATGAGTTTTATCTCATTATTTGGAAAAGTAAAACTTTCGAATAAATGATTTTAATAATGAAATTATTTTTTGTTTCGTTCCTCTCTAATTACTACAATTTCATTGACAGCATTGATAGCATCAAAACGAATCTGAACAAGCCTGCGTTCTCCATTTTTGACCTTTTCAGAATTTGAGTTTTCACACTTTTCAGAAGCATCAATATAATACGTATAAAATTTTTGATTACGACTATATAGCTCTGCAAAATCAGGCTTACCTAATATTTTTCGTAAATCTATTTCGTCTAATCCTTCTAGTTTAGGTTTGATTTTTTCTAAATCTTCTAACATTCCTGTACGCACACTTTCGCAACCATTTCTATCTATTTTCCAAGCTTTCATGTCAAACTCACTTTCTGTTATGGCATTTGGATCAGAACAAGACGATACTAAAAAGCTTAAACACACAAAAAAACTAAAAACTAAAAAAACACTGTTAAAAAATTTCATTCTATTTTTTACAATTAATTTGATTAAATACTATTTCGACAAATATACTATGCTATATTCATAAGTCTATCTTCTACTAACTAAAAGTCTTTTGTGATAATAGATTGTTTGATAAAATTAAAAATAGTAAGAAAGGATTTTTACTATCAATTTTTTGTTGTAATCTGCTCAGAATCAAATGTTTCTAAACTTGTCTTTATACTCAAATCTCCATATTCTTCTATTAAAAAATGCTCATAAAAATAATTTCCTTTAAAATAAATTGTTGAAAGAGATTGATTTGATAAATAATGGATTTTCAATGTTTTGGCTTCTATCAAAATGCTTTTTGATTCGATAGGAATATAATAAAATCTACTTTCTTTATCTTCTAAAGTCCATTTATCAAGTTCAAAATTTAGATAATTCCAACCTTGAGGAAAAATAATTTTATCAAGATTTATATTTTCATAAAATATAGAAACTTTCCAAAGCATTCTACCATTATTTATTTCTTCACAATCTAAAAAATGGATTTTTAGCTTTTTATCTGCTGAAGTTTTTGAAGGAATAGCCTTGTACATATTGAAGTTTAAATAAATTTCACTATCTTTTTTCTTAACTTTAGATTATCTTTCGACTAAAATTCTATATTTTTTCTGTAAATATAATAGCCGTTGTTGGTGGCTTTACTAACAACACCATAATCAAATAAATATGAAAATAGTAAAAAAAATATCCATTGCCATAATTGTTCTATTAGTTTTGCTAGTAGGAGCGATTTTTCTTATTCCTGTGCTTTTTAAAGACCAACTCAAAGCAAAAGTAGAGAAAGTTGCTAGTGAGCAGGTGTTGGCAGATGTGAAATTTGGAGATTTTGACATTTCTATCTTGCGTCATTTTCCAAAACTGACCGTGCAATTAGAAAATATTAGTGTTATCAATCGTGCGCCTTTTGAAGGAGATACTCTTTTGGCAGCCAATAATTTTGAGATTGCACTTAATTTTATGTCAGTCTTTAAAGATAAAGTTGAGATTCATAGTATTTATGCAGACAAACCTCTTGTGAATGTCCATGTTTTGAAAGATGGACGTGCAAGCTATGATATTTATGAAGGCACATCAACCGAAGAAACCACAACAGCAGATACAGCAGCCTTCGAAATTGGATTAGAAAAATGGAATATTAGTGATGGAAGAATCCGTTACCAAGACGATACCTTGAAAATGATTGCTATTATTGAAGGCTTAAATCACACAGGAAGTGGAAATATTACAACTGATAAGTATGATTTGAGTACAAATACGACAATCAATGATTTGTATATCAATTTTGAAAATGTGGCTTATATTGCTCACAGACCTGTTTCAGCTGATGCAACGCTTGAAATGGATATGAAAAACATGAAGTTTACTTTCAAAGAAAATGAATTTAAAGTAAATGATTTGCCTTTGAAAATGGATGGATGGTTAAGTATGCCTGAAAATACGGCTTCTATTCTGATGGATTTGAATTTTTCTACTCCTGAAACAAACTTTAAAAGTTTGCTTTCTCTGATTCCTCCTGTATTTTTGAAAGATTATGAAGGTTTGGAAGCAAAAGGAGAGTTTGTTTTTAAAGGAATGACAAAAGGAGAATTTAATTCAGAGAAAGAATTATACCCAGAGTTTGATATTTCACTTTTGATAAAAGATGGGTATTTCAAATACCCAGAACTTCCAACGGCAGTAGAAAATGTAAATGTTGATATGCAGGTTGTAAACACTACTGCAAATTTGAATAATACAGTTATTGATATAAAAACATTTGGAATGAATTTGGGCAAAAACCCAATTAATGGAAAAGTTAGACTTCAAGGATTAGAAAAATATGATATTGATGCAAACATAAATGCAACAGTAAATCTTGCTGAGCTGGCAGAAATTTATCCAATGGACAGCTTAGAAATAAAAGGTTTGTATAATCTAAAATTACTTGCAAAAGGAGTTTATGATGAAGCTCAAAACCGTATTCCTACCATTGATGCAGATATGACATTGAAAAATGGATATGTCAAATCACTTGCTTATCCGATTCCGATTGAAAATCTTGAAGTAGAAGCACACGCCAAAAACACAACTGGACAAATGGAAAATATGCGTGTCGATTTAGAAAAAATCACAATGCAAGTAGAAGGAAAACCTTTTTCAGTTAGTGGACATACAGAAGGAGTTGAAAATCTTGTTTATGATTTGATGATAAAAGGTGAATTAGATTTGGCTACAATTACTAAAATTGTCCCTTTAGAAGATATGACTGTTACAGGTTTAATAAAAGCCGATATCGAAACAAAAGGCTCAACGGCTGCTTTAGATGCTGAAAAATATGATCAACTTCCGACAAGTGGAGATTTGTCTGTACAGAATTTGGTATTTACAAGTGTAGATTTGCCACAAGGAATGAAAATCACAAATGCAAAAGTGAGTTTTACGCCTCAACAAATGATTTTGGATTCTTTTCAAGGATTTTTAGGGAAAAGTGATATTGCTCTTACAGGTGGACTTTCAAACTATATTGCTTATGCGCTTGCTATGGCAGGTTTTCAAGAAGGAACGCCTATAATTCGTGGAAATATGAATCTTACTTCAAATCAATTTAATGTTGATGAATGGATGACAGAAACAGATGACCCAACAACTGTTGAAGATGAAACAGGCGTAGTAGAAGTGCCAAAAGATATTGATTTTACATTCAATGCAACTATTCAAAAAGTTTTGTATGATAATATGGCTCTCAATAATATGCGTGGTTTGGTGCGTGTAAAAGATGGCGAAGTCAGAATGGATAACCTTACTTTTGATGCTGTTGGAGGAAAATTCAGAACAAGTGGACTTTATAGTAGTAAAGATTTGGCTCGTCCTATTTTCTCTTTTGATTTGGATATTATTGAGGCAAATATTGGAGAAGCATTCAAAACTTTTTCTACAGCAAAAGCCTTTGCTCCTTTAGCAGAAAGTTTGGATGGAAAATTCTCTCTTAATAACTTCAATATCACAGGACTTTTAAAATCGGATATGATGCCAGATATGGCAACACTTTCAGGAGGTGGAATGATGAAAATTGTTGATGCAATGATGAAAGATAATCCTTCTATCAACAAATTAGCTGCTGTTGCAAATATGCCAAAACTCAAAAATAGTCGTTTAAAAGATGTAGTGATGCAAACCAAAATTGAAGATGGAAAAATGAAAATTCAACCTTTCGATTTGAGCTTTGCAGGGTATAAATCTACTATTGGAGGAACAACAGCATTAGATGGAGGACTTGATTTTCACTTAAAAGTAGATGTTCCAAAAGAAGAAGCTCTTTCATTAGTAAGTGGATTGGTAAATATCAAACCAGAAGATATTGAAAACTCTACTATTCCTTTGTTTTTCAATATTGGAGGAACATACAATAGTCCAAGTGTAGCCATGGACAATTCGGCTATTAAATCTCAAATCAAATCTAAGGTAACTCAAACACTCAAAGAAGAAGCTACCAAAACAGGAAAAGAGTTATTAAATGATTTCTTTGGAAACAAAAATGATTCAAAGACTGATTCTACTAAATCTACAAAAGCTGATTCTAGCAAGACAACAAATCCAATAGAAAAAGCAAAAGAAGACCTCAAAAACAAACTAAAAGGTTTGGGAGGTTTTGGGAAGAAGAAGTAATTTTTAGTGATTAATGTCTAGTGTTTAATTATTAGTTATAAAAAAATCCATTATTTATTTTTTAGGCTCTTCCGACAATTTAGCGAAATTATAAAAGGGTGTGCGTTCGTTTTAGCTTCGCTGAGGGTTACACCGTTCTCAAAAACGAACGAAAGGCTTCCTCAGAAGCGTGATTTAAGCAATATCACGCTTCTGAGGAAGCGTTTTTTTCAGTTCTGAGGAACTGAACACACAATGTTTCGCTAAAAAGTCGGAAGAGACATTTTTTATATAATTCTGGATATTTTAGGAAAAGGAAAGGTGTTTTTTCTATAAATGATAAAACTGGTAACTGATTACTACTTACTGGTAACTGCAAAAACTACCAATTTACATCATAATTAATTTTGAAAATAAACTCTCTTGAAAGATTTGGTAAAGGGGTATGTGCGCCATCATAAGGCTGCATAAAAGGAGGCGATTGATTGAATAAATCTTGAATCCCTATAGAAACATTAATTCCACTTCTCAAAAAATCTTTATACATAAACGAAATATTGAAAAGTGTATTTGAATCAAATTTTTTCAAAAGTAGTTCTCCATCTTGAGTTTCAGAATTATACGCATAACGACTACTCAGCCAAACTAAAGAAGTATTGAGCTTTAGATTTTTGTAAATAGAATGATTTGCCCAAATAGAAAATTTTTGAGGTGCAAGTCCTAAAAGTTGATTTTTATCTTCACTTACAGCAGAGGTATTCACTACTGTTTTTCCTGCAGCTGTATAATAGGAGTAAGTTACTTCTACAAAACCTTTTTTCCCTTTATAACGAAGTTCTAATTCTGCCCCTCGTGTTCCAGTTTCTTTTTCATTATTATAACCTTCTATTGTATTACTTTCTACAAAATAAATAATTGGGTCTTTGGTAGTAATATCATAAAAATTAAGTGTTGTTGAAAAATTAGGGGAGAAAATATATCCAATTTCAGATTCTAGAACTGTAGTACGCTCAGGTTTTATGCTTTGATTGATACTCAAATTGATATTTTGCACACTTGGCGCACGAAAAGCATTGCTATATAAGAGTTTTAAATGCAGTTTTTTCCATGACTTAGTAAGTCCAAAACGAGGAACAAAAGTAGAAGGATAAAAACTATGATTATCATATCTAGCTCCTGCTGTAATATTTACTAGTTTTGTTTTCCATAAAATCTGACTAAAAAAAGCAACATTATTAAATTCAATATAATTTTTTTCATTAAAAAAAATAACGTCATCATACGCTGCATCATACCAAAACTCACTTCCTAAAGTGAAAATTAGATTTGAGCTAGGACGATAATTTCCTATTAGATTAGAACGAAAACGCTGAGTATACTCTCTTGAAAATACACCTGAATAAACAGTATCTCTACTCAGAAAAGCCCAAGGACGAGAAAAGGTGTAGGAAATACGAGGAGTAATAGTCAGTTTTTCATTTACTTTTATTATATACTTTGCATCTATAATTCCTGTTTGAAATATACGTTGAAATCTATTGGGAGCTTCATAAGCAAATCCTATTTTTGTATTATTTCTGTAATCATCCCAAATGCCTCTTATTTCTAATTGTTTATACTTAATTCCTACTTGAGCAGTAAAAGTTTCGATGAGAGAGTTTTCACTCATATCAACTTTATTACCTAAACCATCTATAAAAAACTGATTACTTCTTAGTGTACTTCCTTTAAAAATACTTCCCCATGCTTTCCAATTAATAGAAGAACGCCCTAAAGAAGCTGTGAGATTTTGACGAAGTGGGCTATTTCTATCATTATTATTTTTTACTTTTCCTAATGTATTACTAATCTGCAAACCATTCAAGTTTTCACTTCCTCTTGTAACAATATTGATAACTCCATATTCTGCAAAACCTCCATAAATAGCCGAACCAGCACCACGAATAACTTCAATACGTTCAATTAGAGAAGGTGGGAAATGATTACCTAATTGTGTAGTTCCATACATAAGTTCATTCATTTCTAATCCATCAATCATTAATAAAATTTTGCCTTCATGTGCCCAATTTCCACGTAAGCCTATTCCTACAACACCATTTACATCAACACCAAAATCAAAACCTTGAATATGACGCAAAATATCCGATAAATCTCTTGCATTCATTGCCTCAATATCAGCACGAGTAATCACACTTACAACACTAGGCGCATCCCGTAAGCGAAGTGTAGTTTGAGTGGCAAGTGTAATCAAATTATCTGTCGAATCCTGTTCTAATTCTTCTAAGGCAAATTTATAACGTTCATAATTTAGAGAGTCTGATATTTGTTGAGCAAAAAGGGAGTTTTGAGTTAAACAAAATAAAAATGCAAGAAATAATTTATTTGTGAATTTAGTGTTCATGAGCAACTTCTGTAAATTTGATAGTCGTTCAATTTAAAGATTTTTTTGTTTTATACAACAAAAAAGGAACTTAATAAATCAAATTCCTTTTTGGTTTTAGATTAAAAGTCAATATAACTGAAATTAACTGATGACTTTCTAGTTTCTATCAAAACTAATTCTCATTCCTTTCTCACTCTCATCAAATTCTCCATTTTGATATGCCAAATGTCCCGAAACAATTGTATGTGTAATCTGAGAATCAAACGTATTTCCTTCAAAAGGCGACCACTTACATTTATATTCTAAGTTTTCTTTTGTTACAACAGTTGCTTTTTCCAAATCAAAAAGAACCAAGTCAGCAAAATAACCTTCTCTTACAAAACCTCTCTCTTTTATCTGAAAACAAATTGCAGGCGCATGAGCCATTTTTTCAGCTATTTTTTCTAAAGAAATTTTGTGTTGTTTGTAGGCTTCCAAGAGCATCAAAAGAGAATGTTGAACCAAAGGCACTCCAGATGGAGCAGTCCAATAATTTCCCTGTTTTTCTTCCCATGTGTGGGGTGCGTGGTCGGTTGCAATAATATCCAAACGGTCATCTAAAAGTCCTTTCCAAAGTGCATCTTTATTTTGAGCTTCTTTTACAGCAGGATTACATTTTACTTGAGAACCTAATTTTTCATAATCTACAGCATCAAACCAAAGATGATGAACACAAACTTCTGCTGTAATTCGTTTTTCTGCTAAAGGAATTTTATTAGTAAATAAATCTAATTCTTTTGCTGTTGAGATATGCAAAATATGCAAACGAGTATTGTATTTTTTGGCTAATTCTACTGCCAAACTAGACGACTTATAACAGGCTTCTACACTTCTAATTTCTGGGTGCAAACGCATCGGAACATCATCACCATATTCTGCTTTTGCTAATCTTTCATTTTCTTTTACAGTTGCTTCGTCTTCGCAATGCGTAGCAATAAGCATATCTGTTTGACTAAAAATAGTTTCCAAAACCTGTCTATCATCGACGAGCATATCACCAGTAGAAGAACCCATAAATATTTTCAGACCACACACATTATTTTTATCTGTCTTCAAAACTTCTTCCAAATTTTCATTCGAAACGCCCATAAAAAACGAATAATTGGCAATAGAATCTTTTGCACCAATTTCATATTTATCAGCTAATAATTTTTGTGTCAAGGCTTGAGGTTTTGTATTGGGCATCTCCATAAAAGTAGTTGTTCCCCCTGCAACAGCTGCTTTTGATTCTGTATAAATTTGTGCTTTTTGTGTAAGCCCCGGTTCTCTGAAATGCACTTGGTCGTCAATAACGCCTGCCATTGCATATTGTCCTTTTGCATCAATAACTGTATCAGCTTTTAGATTAGATAAATCATTTTCGATACGGCTAAATCTTCCATTTTCTATAAAAATATCTTTTTCTTCGATTTTTCCTTCGTTGATGAGCTTGGCGTTTAGGATTAAAATGGATTTTTTCATGTGTTTATTTTGAGTTAATTATAGGTTACTCAACTATTTTTTTAACCCTCGTTGACAGCTTCATTTGAACCTCAACGACGGTTAGTTAGCTCTACTTTTAAACCGTCAACGAGGCTCAAATGAAGCCGTCGTTGAGGTACAAAAATAGAAATAGTAGGGTATATTAGATTATTTGTAACCTAAAATTAGGTAATATAAAATATTCTTACAAAACGGTATAGTTACTATTTGGTTTGGAAATACTCTCAAAACCAACTAAAAACCACCCAAAAAGCTGATAAACTTCATTTTTTAAGCCCTTTTTTAAGAGTAATTTTGTAGAGTAAAATCAAAATATATCTCTACCAATTATGGCAACTTTACTAGAAAATCCGATACAAGAAAATACACAGGCAAATAAAAAAATAAAAAAGTCTGAAAAAATGCCTTGTTATCATTGTGGCGATGATTGTCCTTCAAATCCGATTGAGTTTGATGAACATGATTTTTGCTGTACAGGCTGCCAAACGGTATATGATATTCTGACAAAAAATGGATTAGATAATTATTACAATCTTGAAAAAACAGGAATTGCGCCTAGTTCAATTATAGAAAATCCAGAACAGTTTACTTATTTGGATAATGAGGAATTGATGCGCCAACTTGTCGATTTTACAGACGGAAATTTTACACGTATTACCTTCAAACTACCTCAAATTCATTGCGCTTCTTGTGTTTGGCTTTTGGAAAAACTACCTAATTTATTTGAAGGTGTGCAAGATTCAAAGGTCAATTATTTGCGTAGAGAGGCAAGCGTTAGTTTTTATAGTAAGACCATTTCGCTTCGTATTTTGGTAGAAAATCTGACAAAATTAGGTTATTCGCCAGACCTAAAACTAGAGTCAAAAAACAAGAAAAAAACGGATAATTTGCCTCCTAATTTTCTGCTTCGTTTGGGAGTTGCAGGTTTTTGTTTTGGTAACTTGATGTTGCTTAGTTTTCCCGAATATTTGGGTTTACCGATTGTAGAAGATGATTTTCCTCGTTTTTTTGGGTATCTTAATATTTTATTATCACTTCCAGTTTTGCTTTTTAGTGGTGCTAATTACTTCAAAGATGCTTTTTATGCCCTCAAACACAAAACTCTTAATTTTGATATTCCGATTGCGCTAGGAATAACAGCTCTTTTTGGTAGAAGTATTTTCGAAATTATAAGTCAAACAGGTGCAGGATATTTGGATTCTTTGGCTGCCTTGATTTTCCTTCTTTTGGTTGGACAATGGTTTCAACGTCGTACTTTTGATAGCATTTCTTTTGAAAGAGATTATCAATCTTATTTTCCTTTGGCTGCTCTTTTGGAAGTTAATAATGATCTAGAAAATGATACGAATAATAAAACTACAAAATCAATTTCATTGTCTGATTTAAAAATTAATGATATTGTAATTGTAAAAAATGGACAACTTATTCCTGCTGATGGCGAGCTTTTGGAAGGAAAAGCTCAAATTGATTATAGTTTTGTAAGTGGTGAATCTGAACCTGTAAAATGCAAAAAAGGGCAGCGTTTGTATGCAGGAGGAAGGCAATGGGGCGAACCGTTGCGTATAAAATTACTCAAAACAGTTTCTCAAAGTTATTTGATGCAGCTTTGGAACAGTGATACATTTGATAAAGACAACTCAAAACTTCTAAAAAATTTAACGCAGCGTTGGGGCAGAAACTTTACGATTTTTGTTTTGTTGGTTGCTTTTGGAAGTGCTTCGTATTGGTTGTATGCCGAAGGTTGGCAGATTGCTATTAATGTTTTTACTTCAGTTTTGATTGTGGCTTGTCCGTGTGCTTTGGCTCTCAATGCGCCTTTTGCTTTTGGAAATGCTAGACAGATTTTGGCGAAAAAGTTGTTTTTCTTGAAAAATACAGATTCTATTGAAATGTTGGCTTCTCAAAAAGCGCATCTTATTTTTGATAAAACAGGAACTCTTACGACCTCAACTCCTAGTGCAATTTGGAAAAGTATTCAGAAAAATGAAGAATTAACTATCGAAGACAAACAGGCTTTAGCTGCTTTGGCTTCTTATTCTTTGCACCCAATTAGTAAGGCAATTTATGCAGCCATTTCAGAGTTTGGAGAAGGAATTATTTATGATTTTGAAGAAAAAATAGGAGCAGGAACACAAGCCAAAATTCAGAATGGAAAAAATATAGATAACTGGAAAATTGGAAATGCTGATTTTGTAGGAATAAAAAATCATGTAAATGATTACAATGAAAAATCAATGGTCTTTGTAAGTAAAAATGATGAGGTAAAAGGACACTTTGAACTTTTAAATCCATTGCGAGAAAATAGTTTGAGTCTCTTGCAAGACTTCAAAAAACAGAATTTCAATCTTTCGTTGCTTTCTGGAGATACAGAACGTGAAAAAATGCGTTTCATTGATATTTTTGGAGAAAAAAACATCCATTTCAATCAAAAACCAATAGATAAATTAGAATTTTTGAAGAGTTTAAAAGCCAAAAATCAACAAGAATCTCAATCTATTTTTATGATTGGCGACGGACTCAATGATGCAGGTGCATTAAAACAGTCTGATTTTGGAATTGCCATTAGTGAAAATCAAGAACAGTTTTCGCCTGCCTGTGATGCCATTTTGAGAGCCGAATCCTTACCAAAACTTGCCCAATTTATGCTTTATGCTCGTCAGACAATTTGGGTAGTTCGTTTTGGTCTTTTGATTTCACTTTGTTATAATTTGGTCGGACTTAGTTTTGCAGTAAGTGGAACACTTTCGCCTATCGTGGCTGCTATTTTGATGCCTTTGTCTTCGATTACCGTTGTTGGAATGGGCGTATTTTTGACTTGGTTTTTGAGTAGGAAATTGTGATTTTTATGGAACTTTATTTTAAACCCTAAGGGTCTTGAAGACCCTTAGGGTTTAGTTTTATTAACAAATTTACATGAAATCCTTTTTTACAATTCTCAGAAATCTAGCCTTATTACTTTTCCCTTTTTTGCTATTGATAGCAATAAATGAAGCTGTCAGACCAAATATCACAGAAAAACCTTTTCAAGAAAAAGGAATTGTAGCTATTAATTCAGCCATAAAATCCACAAAAAAATGTTCGTGGGCGTGTCATAACATAGAAAATTATTGCAAAGAAAATCATGTCAAAATTCTTCAAAATTACTTTATGTTTACTGACCCAATTTATTTTGGAGTAATTCGTTTTCTACAATCCACAGGGAAATATAAAGTTGCAAATATTATAATTCTAGTGATTCTGATTCCTCTTTTGATGTATTTTTTACTAATAAAATCGCTGTATTTACAAAGTCAAATCAAGACAGTTCAATCTTTAAGACAGCAAAATATATTATTTTTTGTCTTGATAAATAATTCTACAAATAAATTTTTGACTAATTTTATAGCCAAACTTTATTTCTATTGCACCGATTTTATTATCAATCTTGCTAATATTTTAGATTTATCGTATTACGAAATTAACTTCTTTATTTTCTGTATCATTTATCCTGTTCTACTTTTAGGATTGGTTTTTACTTTTTGTATTCAGAAAATTAGGTTGATAAAAATAAAACTCTACGCTCTTCGACAAACTAACCACAAAATTCACTAAAAATAGCTAAATGTTTTGTAGTTTTGTCTTTAAACTTTACTACAAAAATAAGATAGAATTAAAGGAAGCGTTTTTTGATGAATACGGAGAATAAAAATACTGAACTCCCTAAGTTTTTTGCAGTTGATAACTTAACAGAATCTTTGCAAAACGAATTTGATAAAAATAAAATTCGTCAGCAGGTTGCTTATCGTACTTTAGGTGCTTTTGCTTCTGAGTTTCATAGTCTTCCTGATGAGAATTTACTCAAAACGGCTATTCTGTCACATCAAATTGTATTTCCTTTATTAGAAAATTTATTTTTTACGGAAGATTCTACTAGTTCAGACCCTAATTTTTTTATAAAATCAGATGTTGTTTTTCAAAAATTAGATGCTTTTTCTGTTTTCTTTAAGAATGGTTTTTTAGAGCAATGGAAAAAATATTGTTTGTCATTAAAAGAAGTTTCAGCTAATTTTTCTAAAGTCGAAAAAGAACAAATTATTGTCTATTGGCAACGCAAATTTGAGGTTGGTGTTGCTCCTTTAGAATTTTCAAATTTTATTCAGCAATCTATCGCCAATCTTGAAGCTCCTTCACTCTATCAAGGCACTTTTTTTCAAGATATTCAGCCTTCTGTGGGTCAATCTTATACGTGTACGCTTTCTATTTGGTCGTATTATTTATGGAAAACAAGTCTAAATAATGGAGGTAAAAATGGAAGTAATTATAATACACCTCCTATTTTTTGGGCAAACGCAGCTTATTTTGTAGATGTTCCAAAACAAACTTTACTTTTTTGTTCTCAAGAAAGTGAAGCTCAAGATTTTTACCGTTCAATTGATTCTAGTTATCATATTATTGTCGGAAACTCTTTCAAAACTAGTCAACAAAATCAGTTAATTTGTTCTGAAAAAAATAAAAATAATGACGAAGTAAATTTTGCAGCCATTGATAACCGTGTCATGGCAGCTTATACACCTATTTATGAAAAAAATGCCTTTTCTCCTGTGCCTTTGCGTTTTGTGCGTTGGGCAACTGACAGACTTACTGACAAAGGTGTTATTGCTGTTTGGCTTCCATCAGTTGTCTTGCATGCGCCTACCTATGAGGGTTTTAGAAGGCGAGTGCAGGCAGAATTTGATAGTATTTATGTGATGGATTTGGAATACAAAAATGTAGAAAAAGAAAACCCTAGCAATATTGTAGAAGAAAAAACAGAGTTATCAAAAGACAGTACGAAAGACTTTAGTGCAAAAGAAAATGAATCGGCTTTGCTTTTTTTGGTTCGTAAGAATAAAAATAATTATTCAAATGGTTTTCGTTTGGCACATTTGCGTTCTCAATGTCCTGTGTTTTATTGGAAATCTACTAAGCCTTACAAATCTTTAAAAAACTTTGGAGAAGCTCTTTCTCGTACACAATTTCAAAATTTATCGTTCAAAAAAGTAAGTCAGGCTGTAAATTATTGGATTGCACTTCCCGAAGATGACTTTTTGGGTTTTATGCCTCTTTCTCATAAAGTTACCCAAACAGCACAGTTTGCAGATGAAGAAACGGCTCTTTTCAAATGGGCATCTCCTGCACTTCTGACAGCTAGAGATGAGTGGATGTATGATTTTGATAAAACTAATTTAGAAAAAAAAGCAAATTATTTTAGTCAGAATTATGAAGAAGAGCGTCAAAAGTGGCATAATTCTGACCAAAGCGAACTCTTGCAAAATTTCTTAGGTGTGAAAAGCACAACCAATCCGACAGATAAAACTAAGATAAAATGGAATGCCGAACTAATGCAACGTCTAAAAAGAAATGAAAGCACCAATTATGATTCATTTAAGATTCGTGAGGCTTCTTATCGTCCTTTTGTAAAGCAGTTTGTTTATGTAGATGAGGTAATTACGCATCGTCCGTATCAACAATTTCGTTTTTTTCCACTTCAAAAAGAACAAACACCAAATCCGACTATTTGTGTAACAGTTCATAAGCAAGTTCCTTTAGTAGTTCATGCAACCAATTTTATTCCTGATAATGGCTATGGTGCAAGAGCAACACATACATTTGCAAAATACTTTTTTGATGAAGAAACAAAAGAGTTTAAAGAAAATATTACTGATTGGGCATTAGAGCAGTTTCGTCACCATTATTCTTCCAAACCTGTAAAATTTAAAGCAAAGAATTTTAAGGAGTTGAAAAAGAGTTTGCAGTCTATGAAAGACAATCAAGAAGAGGCAAGAACACTAACCAAAGACACTATTTTTGCTTATATCTATGCCGTTTTGCACTCACCAGAATATCGTAAAAAGTATCAAAAAATACTTCATACCGAACTGCCACGAATTCCGATGTATGAAGATTTTTGGAAGTGGGCAACGTGGGGCGAAAAACTATTAAATCTGCATCTCAATTATGAAGATGTTACAATTTATCCTTTAGAGCGAGAAGAAAAAGAAGATAATGAGGCAGAACAAACAGAGAATAAATCTAAGAAAAAGGCTATTTTGAAAGCTGATAGAGTTCGCAGCTTAGTTTGGATTGATGAAACTACCTATCTGAAAAACATTCCAGAAGAAGCATGGCACTATCGTTTGGGTGTTAGAAGTGCTTTAGAATGGGTTTTGGAACATCACAGCGAACGAAAATTAAGAGATAAAACTGTAAAAAAAGCTGTTGAAGAAGATGTTTTTACTACGTATTCCTTTGATAATCAAAAAGAACAACTCATTGAGCTTTTGAGGAAAGTTTGTAGAGTAAGTGTGGAAACTGTGGAGGTTTTGAGGGAGATGGAGGAATAGCCATTTATATAGAAAACTAAAAATTACATTATTACGTTTTATTAAAAATAATACTATATTTCGTTTAAATAATAAAATTATGACACAATTAACACTTCAAATTACGGATAATAGCAAAATGGAGTTTCTTTTAGAACTTCTCAAAAGAATGGAGTTTGTAGAGTTTGTTTCTTGTCAAACGCAAGAAAATTTAGTAGAAAACGAGAACTTTGATGTAGAGCAATTTATAGATGACATTTACCAAGAAAGAGAAAAATCAAAGCAAGAACTTAGTAATAAACTAGATGAGTTATTTTAAAGAAATAAATTTATGATACAAGTTTTAGTAGATACAGATATTTTGTCCTATTATTTATTCAAAAATTATCCAGTTCTTACGAAGAATTTTAATAATTATCTTAATACAGTAGGATATATAAATATTGCTCGTCCTACTATTTTTGAAGTAGAAAGTGGACTTAGAGCAAAAAATGCTTTTGGGAAATTAGAAATATTTCAAGGTTTTATAACCAAACATAAAATACTAGAACTTACAGAACATTCTACACATTTATCAGCAAAAATCTATGCAACTTTAAGACAAACAGGTCTTCATTCAGGAGTAAATGATTTGTATATAGCTGGTATTGCCTTAGAAAATAATCTTACTATTTGTACAAACAATCTAAAGGATTATGAGAATATTTCTAATCTTCAAATTGTTAATTGGCTTGAATAATCAAAAAAAGAGTCTCATTGAGCTTTTGAGGAAAGTTTGTAAAGTGAGTGTGGAAACTGTGGGGGGTTAAGGGAAATAGAGTAGTAGTTTTTTAGGTAATTTGAAATAAAATATTAACCCAATGAAAAAAGGTAAAAGGAAATACGCCAAATGCCCTTCTTGTAAAGCTGAAGTACACAAAACAGAAATGAAGATGGCAATTTCTGAAATGGAAAAAGTAGATAAAATTCAATACAATCACTATAAGGATTTAAAAATTGATACATATAATAGTTTTATAGATAGTAATTTTGATTGGGCTTGTGATATTTGTTTAGAAGATAAAAAAGCAATTAAAGCAAACCCTAGTTTGCAAAATTACTCTTGGAATCCGAATTATGCCTATTATGACTCCCAACTTAAATGTAGAAATTGCAATTCAGATTTTATTTTTGCTAAAAAGGAAAAGAAATATTGGTTTGAAAGTTTAAAGTTTTGGATTGATTCAGTACCTGTTCATTGTATAATTTGTAGAAAAAAAATCAGACAATTAAAACTTGAAAATACTATGCTGTCTGATATTCTAAAAAAAGATGAAACTGATATTAGTTCAGATGAATTAAATAAAATTATTGAAATTTATACAAATTGGGAAAAGGAAGAACGAGTAAAATATTATCAAGCAATTTTAAAAAAAAAGAATAGCTCATTGAATCCTTGGGTAAAAACCGAAATTCAAATTTAAAGATACAAAAGTCTTCATTCTAGTAGAATGAAGACTTTTGTATCTTTATCAACAAGGAAACTAAATCATTTGTCCACCCGAAACTTCAATACGTTGTGCATTTACCCATTTTGCATCCTGTGTACACAAAAAAGCAACCACACTTCCAATATCATCAGGTAAACCTACACGTCCTAGAGCTGTATTAGCAGCAATAAAAGCATTTACATCAGCATTATCTCGTACAGTTCCATTACCAAAATCTGTTTCTATTGCTCCAGGGGCAACTACATTTACTCTAATTTTTCTTTCCCCCAATTCTTTTGCTTGATATTTAGTAAGAGTTTCGATAGCTCCTTTCATAGTAGCATAAATAGAATATCCTGCTAAAGCAATACGTGTCAATCCTGAAGAGATATTAACAACTCCTCCTCCATCATTCATAATTAGCAACATTTTTTGAGTAAGAAAAACGACTCCTTTGAGATGAATAGTTGATAAAATATCAAATTGTTCTTCAGTAGTTTGAGTGAAAGCAGTATGAATTCCTATGCCTGCATTATTGATTAAAAAATCTATTTTTGAAGAATTAAAGTGATTTTTTAGAGCTGTTTTTACATTCTCTGTAAAAGAATCAAAACTTTTAATTTCTGCTACATTTAATTGAAGTGCAACAGCTTTTTGTCCGATTTCTTCAATTTGTTTTACTACTTTTTGAGCTTCTTCTTTGTTGTTATTGTAGGTCAGAATAACATCAATTCCTTTTTTAGCAATATTTATTGCCATATCTTTTCCTAATCCACGACTTCCACCTGTTACTACTGCGATTTTTGTTTGATTTTCCATGTGTTTGATTTTTTATAAATGGTTTTGAATAAATTACCTTACAAAAGTAGCAGGAAAAAAAAGCTAGTGGTTATTACAAATCAAACCAAAAGTTACGAAAATCAAATCTCTATTAACTATTTCTAAATTGAGTAGGAGTTTGATGAAGATGTTTTTTGAAAAAATTATTAAAATGAGTTGTTTCTTCAAAACCTAATGAAAAAGCAATTTCTGAAATATTCCATTTTGTATGTTTTAATATTATTTTGGCTTCTTGTAAAACACGTTTTGCAATTAGCTCAGAAGTAGTCATCTGTGTAGTTTCTTTCAATGTTTTATTCAAATAATTGACGTGAATAGCTAATTGATTAGCAAAATCCGAAGGTGTTTTGAAATTAATTTTCTGAAATGTATCTTCAATAGGAAATTGTCGTTCTAAAAGTTCTAAAAATAAATTCGAAATTCGCATAGCTGCATTTGTATGTACTTCTGTTTTTTGAGCAGGATACATTCTGATAGCCTTATGAACAATTTCTAAAACTAAACTTCTCAATACATCATATTTGTATTCGTAATCTGAATTTATTTCTTTAAACATTTTATCATAAATCAATGAAAAAGCTTTAACATCTTCATCAGAAATAGAAAAAACAGAATTTCCACTTGGATTAAAAACAGGATAATCTTTTATATTTCCATAATTATGAAAAAACTCTTCTGTAAAAACACAAAAAAAACCACTCAAATTTTCTGTTAGAGGATTCCAGTCATAAGGAATGTGAGGACTAGCAAAAAGTAAAGTATTATGTTCAGCTTCAAAGGTCTTATCAGCATAATGTACTCTATTTTTTCCTATAATTACACTGACTTTGTAATAATTTCTTCTATTATAGGGAATAGGTTTTGAATTTTCCCCTGAAAATTCATCTATTTTGAATACATTAAAATGTCCGACTTCATAACGCAAAGAAGGTGGAATCGGATATGAAGTACACTTATAAAAATCGTCAATATTCATTGTTTTTTCCATAAATCAAAGTTACAAAAATGAAATATAATAAATTGGCTAATTTTTGTAGTTTTGAGAAATTATATGAAAATTAAATTAGTAATCAGGTTGATTATAATAGAGTTTATTTTTTCGTAAATTTGTCTTCATTATTCGCCATTGCTTGTGTATTCATGAGCAACATCATATAAAACAACAAAATGAAACAATCTGAAATCCGTTTTAGTATAGAATTAGATGATAAAGACCTTCCAGAAAAGATATTTTGGAAAGCAAGTGATTCTGGACAACAACTTGAAGAAGCAAAAGCGATTGCTTTAGCTATTTGGGATGGTCATGAAAAAAATTGTCTTCGCCTAGACCTGTGGACAAAAGACATGCCTGTCGAAGAAATGAAAGGTTTTAGTATTAATATTTTGGGTGGAATGGCAGATACGCTTCTGCGAGCTACCAATGACGAGTATATGGCACAAGAAATTCATCAACTTTGTGAAAAATTAGCTCTTTACTTGAAAGAAAGCCAACAAAATACGTAAACGTAATAAACTCCAATGCCGTTGTTGGTGTTGTAGCACAGCCGACACCAACAACTAAATTAATTTTATGATTTCAGTACGAAAAAATCCAAATGATGTTCCTGCTATTTTACAATCTCCAGCAACTGAAAAAGTTATTCAGACAGTTTTGGAGATAGGAAAGTTTGTGGGGTATCCTCGTCTGGATATTCTGATGCATGAAGATGTTTTGGGCAAGCTTCTTGAAATTCATTATAACAAATGTGCCTTTTGTGAAGTAGGAATTTCTATTGAAGAATCAACTGCTTTTTTGACTCATTATCGTCCACCAGAACTGTATTATTGGTTAATTTATGAATGGACAAACCTTTTACCCGTTTGTGAAGAATGTAAACTCTATGAAGATAGTCAGTTTCCAATAATGAATAAGCACAAACGAGTAAAAACTCCACCAGAAGATAGAACTCTTTGGCGTGCCAGTTCAGATATTCATTTGGCAGAAGATCCTCTTATTATCAATCCCGAATTAGATGTTCCTGAAAAATATATTGCCATTGATAGAGAAGGAAATTTACAGCCTATAAAAAGAAATTTGCGTGCAGCTTCTACTATTACAGCCTATAAAATAAATATGGGTTCATCAGCAGTAGCTCGTCATCGAATTATACGTGAAATTACTCAAAAACTCTATCAAGCTGCTACTGACCTTTTAGAAAAAACAGTTCGTTATCCAGCACCACTTTCACTATTACGAGAGCATTTTGAGCCTGTTTTGACAGAATTAAATGCAATGGCTGCACAACGAACGCCACATGCTATGTTGGGTAAAAATATGCTTTTCAATTTTGAATATTTTTTTATTGAAGAGTGTGAAGATTTTGAAGTGATGCGTGTTTTGGAGCAAGTTCAAGTTCATTTTATAGAAACAATTACACCTTTCTTGAATATTGATTTTCCAGAAGAGCAGCGAGCAAGTGAAGACAATACGCTTATTTTGGAGTCTATGTTTATCAAAAATATACGCTGTTTTGACAAACTATCTATTGATTTGCCTCATATTCATACAAAAGAGAATATTACACTTATTGTAGGAACAAATGGAACAGGAAAATCTACAATTTTGCAACTTATTGCATTAGGTCTTTCCAATATTCCTAAACCTCCAATTAATTATGGCTGGGAAAATGTCGTTCATGGCAATAAAGACGCAGGACATTTAGTATTGCGTCTACAAGGTTTTGGAGAAGAAGTAAATATTAAGTTTAAGATTGATAAAAATGGAGTGATGAATACAGGAAGTCATCGCCGTTATTTTGAAATAATACGTGAAAACTTATTGATTCTAGGATACAGTACAGGAAAGAGAGGAATGAAAAATTATGATTTTCAACACCGTACTTTTGCGCCTATTGCTTCCCTATTTGGTGAAAATGGCTTTTTAAAAAGTGAAGACGACCATAGTACCTATTTTTACATAGAAAATAACATTGAAGCCATTCGAAAAATAGTTAATCGTTTGCTTTCTCCTCCTCAAAATATTGCAGAGAGTGACCAAGATGAAAAGTTAGAGCAAGGACTTTTAGGATTGAATAAAGATGGAGATTTTATTTTTCAAACTTCTGCTGGAGAAGCTCTTATTTCGGCTATGTCAGACGGTTTTCAAACTGTCTTTAGTTGGATTTTGGATTTATGTGTACGAGCCATCCAACATCCTTTTGATTTACAACATCCAGAAAGTATACAAGCAATTGTTTTGATTGATGAAATTGATGTGCATTTAAGTCCTAATTTGCAGCGCACACTTATTCCTCGTCTTTCAGAGGTTTTTCCTAATACACAGTTTTTGGTAGGCACACAAAGTCCATTTATGATTCAATCAATGTCTGCTAATAATGTTATTTCTTTAGAATGGGAAGATGAGCGAATTATTGCTCATCCTCTTTTGATGGAAGGAATGCCTTGGGCTTGGACAATCAGCGAAATTTTGGCTCGTCTTTTAGGAAGTGTAACCGAAATTTCGCCTATTATGGATGATTATCTGACTGAATTATCACAAGCTATTGGGAAAAATGACAAGCTCTATGCAGAGCAATTGTATCTAAAAGTAAAAAATGCGCTCCCCAAACTAAGTCCGTATCACGAGTATTTAGAAATAATAGCGAAAGACTATTTTGAATAATTATTAATGTTGAATTACGAATGAATAATTACTTTTTGTTCTCTTCATTTTAATTCGCTTAACATTTATATATAATTATATTTAATTTAATAAAGAAATTCTTTTTGATTGAGTAAATAGCTTTCATTTACCCATAAAATAGCACGGTGTTCGTCGTCAAATTTGCGAATCCATTTGAATCCTTTTTCTTTAAGTTGTTTCTTGTTTTTTGAAAAAAATGCAGTTATTTTCCCTTTTTGGTCTTCTGTGGCAATAAAAATCATTTAATTAGTGTTTTAGAAAAATTGAAGCACAAATGAGTAAGTAGTTATATCTTTTATAAAGACAGACATAAATTCTTACTTCTTGTCAGTTAAATTACTGACACAGTCAATATACGAAATTTTATTTGTTTTTACAAGCTATAACCAAATTAAATTTTTATTAATGTATAATTAACGTTTTTTGATTTTTATTAATCAATTATTTCTGACTAATTTTATATTTAAAATATTATTATTTATACTCACTATAAAAAATCATTCCCCTAGTTTTTATGAAAATTCAAAAAATTCTCTTTCTCATTTTTTTCCTTCCTGCTATTAATATTTCTCATTTTGGTTGTAGCCAAACAGATTATAAAGCAACTCAAAATTTAAATAGCACAAATGATTCTTTAGCTCTTATTAATGACTTGACTGATTCCTTAAAGCTAAAACTGAAAGATAGCCTGCTTTCCTCTGTAGCTGATAATTCAAAAAAACAAACTCTTCAAATTATTGGAGTGGGAGATATGATGTTTGGAACAAATTTTCCTTCTGCTGCCCATTTACCACCCAACGAAGGTGAAAATTTGATTTCAGAAGTAGACTCAATCCTAAAAAGTGCAGATATTACTTTCGGAAATTTGGAAGGTGTTGTTTTAGATAAAGGAGGACAAGTAAAACACTGTTCAAATCCTGCTGTTTGTTATGCTTTTCGTATGCCTGAAAAATTAGTTGAAGATGTATTGAAACAAGGTGGATTTGATGTAGTCAGTATTGCAAACAATCATGTAGGCGATTTTGGAAATGAAGGACGAGAAAATGGTAAAAAATTCTTAGAAAGTATTGATGTAGAATATGCAGGTCTTACTTCGTCTCCTTATACAATGTTTGAAAAAGAAGGAATAAAATATGGTTTTGCAGCATTTGCTCCTAATTCTGGAACAATGGATATTAGAGATATAAAAGCAGCCGAAGCAATTGTAAAAAAATTAAATGATTCTTGTGATGTCGTTATTGTTTCTTTTCATGGGGGAGCAGAAGGTAGAAGTAAACAGCATATTACACGCAAAGCAGAAACTTTTTATGGCGAGAATAGAGGAAATGTGTATGCTTTCTCACATGCCATGATTGATGCAGGAGCAGATATTATTTTCGGACATGGGCCTCACGTTACTCGTGCTATGGAAGTGTATAAAGATAGATTTATAGCTTATAGTTTAGGAAACTTTTGTACGTATGACCGTTTTAGCTTGCGTGGAGAAAGTGGACTTGCACCAATTGTGAATTTGAAAGTTGATAATAAAGGTAAATTTATTTCTGGACAGATTACACCTATTATTCAGCTTGGGCGTGGAGGAGTTACACTTGACAAACAGAAAAGAGTAATTCCAATTATTCAAAATCTCAATAAAACAGATATTCCAGAAGGAATCATTGAAATAACTGATGAGGGAGAAATTTTAATAAAAAAGAAATAATTAAAAAAACGGTATTTGAATTCAAAAATCAAATACCGTTTTTACTTTTTAATTATAATTGTCTTTTACATATACCTTCTTTCTTTAAATCTTTCCGTTCAAACTAGACCAGCCACCACCATTATAAACATTGGTATAACCTTTTGATTGTAATAAACTTTTTGCACTTCCACTACGCATTCCAGATGCACAACAGGTAATAATAATTTGATTTTTGTCTTTAAACTGTCCAAGTTGATTTGCTAAAGTATCTAAAGGAATATTTTTAGAATTTTGAATGTGTCCTCCTGTATATTCACCTTTCGAACGAACATCAATAATAATCGCACCTTCTTTTAAAAGTGCTTTATAATCTGTTGGAGTTGATGAACCAAATAAATTTTTAATTGCGTCTAACATAATTGTATATAATTGTAGAGTGTGTAAAACTAAATTGCATATAACAAAATTAGAGCATTCTCTTCACTAATTTGGTAACAGAAGTTACAGAAGCTAAAAACAATTAAATTTATTTTTTTCTGTTTTTCCAAGATTGCCAACGGTTCAAAATAGGCTTTACTGTTGAGTTAAAAGGGAAAGAACGCAATCTAAAGGCTTTTGAAAGACTACTTTTTTTTGTAGAATTTAGGTAAGAAGACAAAACAGAATTATGAAATTCTTTCTTAGAAATAGGAAGGTCAATATTTTTAGATAAAAGCTCTGCCCAATATTCTCCTAAAAGGTCATTAAAAACGAGTTTATTATAAATTTCTATTTCTTGATTTTTAGAATGAAGTAGTTCTAACCAATGCTGTACTTTTTCGAAAAAAGAAGTATTATTTTGCTCAAAATCCATATTTCCTATTTTTTTATGAATGATTAATTCATCTTGATTGGCATAAATTCCTAATTCTTCTAATTGATTTTTATAGATTTTCAATATATTTCTACTTGCTGTTTCTTTTTGGGTTTGACTAATATTATTTTCGTGAATTCTGTATTTTACTAGAGATTCAGCCAAATTTGTAACCCTAGTTTTTTGTGAAATACGTATCCAAAGGTCGTAATCTTCTGTTGGTGGATAGTTTTCTCTATATTTTAAATCTGCAAATTCTTTTCTCATCATGATAGAAGACTGTGCAAATTGATTAAAAAAGAGCAGTTTTGCAGGAATTCTTTCTGGGCGATGTTCTAGTTGCCAAGCTCCTTTGATTGTATTTTCCTCGTCAATAAGTGTAATCCAAGAACCTACCAAACCAAATTCATTATTTTTATCTAAAAAATCAACTTGTTTTGCTAATCGTGTTGGTTCTGCATAATCATCACAATCCAAAATGGCAATATACTTTCCTTTTGCTTCATCAAAAAGACGATTACGAGTATAAAAAATACCTTTATTTCCATCATTCTCTAAAAAATGAATACGAGTATCTGGATACGATTTTACGATTTCTGCACTTTTATCGGTTGAGCCATCATTTATAATGACTAATTCAAAATCAGTATAAGTTTGATTTAAAATGCTTTCAATAGCCATTTTGAGAAATTTTTCTCCATTAAAAACAGGCATTACGACGCTTATCATATTCAATTGCGAATTAAAAGTTACGAACTAAAATACTATTACTTTCTTTGCTTTTTACAAAAATAGCTTAAACTTTATTCTATCTCAAACATTATTTATGAATAGAATTTCTATTCACATACAGAATTAAAATAAATCGTTATTATGAAAACCATATACGCCAATCAAAAATCTATTCCTCAAAGGAAACAACTAACAGAAACATTAATTGAAACACTTACTGAGTCGGAAGAACAACTAGATGCCTCTTTAGAACGTGAGTTAGTTCTCTTCAAAGATGAAAAAAATGAGCTAGACTATATTATCAAAACACTTATTCAAGTTTGTAAACTCTCTTCTGGAGATGCTTTTGATGTAGTCACAGAGGCAAATACAAAAGGACACTCAACTATTACAACAGGAACATTCAATGAACTCAAACCACTTCGAAAAGCTGTCTGTGATAAAAATATTTGGGTAGAGATTTTATAATTCATCTATATACACCCACCAAAACAGCTTTTAAAACTGCTCTATTTTATGTATTTTTGTAAGCTGTTTTTGCTATGAGAGTATCAAAAAAAGTCTTTTAAAACATAACTAAAGCTATAGAGATTACGTTTTTTGCAGTCAAAATATTCTATTGTTTTTAAATGATGACTGTTTACTGGTAACTGAAAAACTGATAACTGAACTATGAATTATCCCTCCAAATTAGTAGAAGATGCTGTAAACGAAATTTCTCGTTTGCCAGGTATTGGTAAAAAATCAGCTTTGCGTTTGGCTCTGCACTTGCTTAGACAAGAAATGCAAGATGTAGAAGAACTCACTAAATCATTAATTGCTCTTCGTGAAAAAACAGTGTATTGCAAAAAGTGTCATACTATTTCAGATACAGATATTTGTAGTATTTGTAAAAGTCCGAAGCGAGATGAAACATTAATTTGTGTAATAGAAGAAGTTCCTGATTTGCTGGCTATTGAAAATACGGCTCAATATAATGGATTGTACCACGTTTTGGGGGGAGTTATTTCGCCTATTGAGGGGATTAGTCCGTCAGATTTGAATATTGATTCTTTATTAGAACGCACACAAAATGGTGTAAAAGAGGTTATTTTAGCTCTTAATGCTACAATGGAAGGGGATACAACAGCTTTTTATCTCACTAAAAAGCTAAGAAAACAAGGGGTGAAAGTCAGTGGAATTGCTCGTGGTGTTCCTATCGGAAGTGAACTTGAATATACAGATGAAATTACCTTGGGAAGAAGTATTGCCAAACGAATTATGTTTGATTAATTAGAGAGTAACCACTTCAAAGCCATTTTCTGGAACACGAATTTCTTCTATTTTGCCACTTCCTCGTGTTATTTCTGTCCAATTTTCTACATCAAAAGAAAAAATAACTAAACTACAAGGGCTTAGAAATCCATAATCTTTTTCTGAAAGTAAATAAATTAGGGCAGAAACTGCTGGATTATGATTGACCAAAAACAAATTATTGATATAGTTATCATCAATTTGATTGATAAAACGTAGCAAATCTACTTCTGAACATTGATATAAATCTTCTTCTATTTGTATTTGAGAAGGAGCATAGTGCATTCCGTTGGCAATAAGACGAGCAGTAGTTTGCGCTCTAACAGCAACACTACTAACAATCTTATCGATTTCAAAATTTTCTTCACGTAAAAGTTGTCCCAAACGCATAGCATCTTGAATACCATGTTCGGTCAGTTTTCGTTTTAAATCTGGATTGGAAAGACTATAGCCTTCCGTTTGTGCATGACGGAGTAAAAATAGTTTTTTCATAATAAAATAAGTAGGCTAGGATAATATTTGATAATAATTTTACTTGAACTAATTTCACAATAAAAAGATAGTATTGTAAAAATCCAAGATACAAATAATTGTTTAGTTAGTCAAATATTTTAAGACATTGATTCTATTTTAGTCATCAAAACCTTCTTTTCTAATACGCAAACGTGGACGTTTTGGAGGAATACTTTTTTCAACTTTATTGAAAGTAATATTTTTCTTTTCTTCTGTGCTTGTAGCATTATTTTCTTGCTCATTTTCTGAATAAGAGCCTATTTTTTTTGTGACAGTAGTTGTATTAGCCTCTTCTATCAATTCCTCTGTCGTTTTAGGTGATGCTTTCATTTTAGCTTTTAATTGTGCTAGAGCGTCTTGTGGAGTAGGTAATTCAGGCAATGCTGCTGCATTTTTACCCAATACTTTATCTACTTCTTTATCTACATCGCTATCATTAATGGCAATATCTTCATAGGATTGAGCTAATGCTTCCTGCTCTTCTACTTTCATTTTCATATCGTCTAACATATCACTCATACTGTTTTTGCTAAGTGAAGACATGCGTTCGTTAAGACGACGGCTCGTTTCAGAAAGGCGTGAGCGAACTTTAAGGGTTTTAAGTTCGCCTTCCCACGTATTTATCTGGGTACGGATTTTTTGAATATCAATCTCTAGCTTACGAATCATGTTTTCATAAGCACGTAAGTTTTGCTCGTTTGCAGAAGAAACTCTCAAAATTTGGTCTTTTTGCCCAAGTGCTTTCAGAGCATAACGATCAGCTTCATCCATAGTAATATCACCTTGTTCTGCTTTGCCTATAAATTGCATCGCTCTCTGTTCGTATTGGTCTGCTGCTCGGTGTGCTTGCTGGACATCTCTTTTTGTACGAATAGCTAATGCTTTCATTTCAGCAAGACTTTTCATGCTTTCAGCAAGGTCTTGTTTCAAATCCTTTATAGATTGTTCTGTGAGCGCAACAGGATCTTCTACTTTATCAAGTTTGGCGTGTGCTTTAGCTTTTCCAACATTAAAAAGACGTTTAAAAAATATCCACATATAAAATAACAAATAATAATAATTTAGAATAGGGAAAATGACCTTGGAAGAATTACAAATTAAAAATTATGAATTGAAAGATGGTGTAGGTCAATCATGATTTTAACTAATAGTAACTTATTTAATTTTGATATCCTACTTCATTCTAATCCATAAAAAAGGTCTTATCCTTTTGCAAACGTTATAAAAGTAGCAATAGTTTTTGATTAATTTTTAATCCTTACAATCTTTACAGAATAAATTTTTGAAGGGCTTTAACTTATCAATTTATTTTCTAGTTTAAATAATCATTTTATTTCTCATATTTCTTTTTAAAATAAGAATAGGCTTCATTTACTTTTTGAGATTGCTCAACTGCCCAACGTTGTTTTTTTGGATCTGCTTGATGACGGTCTGGATGATATGCTTTCATTAGTTTTTTATAAGCTGTCTTGACTTGTTCATAAGAAGCTCCTTCTGAAAGACCCAAAGTATGATAATAAATTCTTTCTTTTGGATTGGCTTTAGGAGCAGTAAACTCATATTCTGTATCAAATTCACTAGAATAAGAAGTAGAGTCATTATTTCCTAAAGAACCAAATTCTTTTTCATATTCATCTTCAATAGCTTTCATATAATCATCATCTGAAAGTCCATTTTTCTCTAAGAAATCATTGGTAGTAGAGCGAATAATATTTTTTAATCTGTCGAAGAGCATAGTTTTTTATTTTAAAATGATGTTGTTGGTAGACACACCAACAACGGCAGAAGTAGTTTAATATAAATAAGCAATAAATTGATATAATTTCAATAATAACGAAAGAAATGCTACAAACGTTTTCAGAATCTTATTTGAAGGTTAGTTGAGAGAAGCGCATAGAAATTTCATTTTCAATTAAAAATAATCAAAATTATTGTATTTGTTAGAATTTTTTGAAATAAAACTACTTACTAGGAAAAGGCAAGCCATACTGTACCTTATTATTAAAAAAAATAGTAGGGTACAGTATGCAAGCCATTTAGCTTCGCTGACTTACAGTTCCTTACAAATCTAAACTAATGATTTTATTCTACTGATTGTTTCCATTGGGTCAGGAGAAGAAAATACAAAATTACCTGCCACCAATACGTCTGCACCTGCATCGACAAGTTTTTTTGCATTTTGTGCATTTACACCTCCATCGATTTCGATAAGAGCTTTTGAGCCTGTTTTTAAGATTAATTCTTTTAACTGACTTACTTTTTTATAAGTCTGTTCGATAAATTTTTGCCCACCAAAACCTGGATTTACAGACATCAAACAAACTAAATCTGTTTCTTCAATCACATTTTCTAATTGAGAAATAGAAGTATGAGGATTTACTGCAATTCCTGCTTTACATCCTAAATTACGAATTTGTTGAAGGTTTCTATGTAAATGTTGACAGGCTTCAATATGAACAGAAATTGTATTTGCTCCTGCACGAGCAAAATTATCTACATATTTTTCAGGATTGACAATCATCAAATGAACATCTAAATGTTTTTTTGCGTGTTTTGCAATCGCTTCACAAACAGGAATACCAAACGAGATATTTGGCACAAAAACACCGTCCATGATATCGATATGAATCCAGTCAGCTTGACTTTTATTGAGCATTTCAACCTCGTTTTGAAGGTTAGCAAAATCAGAAGCGAGAATAGAAGGAGCGAGAAGCATAAATAAAGTTAGATTTTAGATTTCAGAATTTAGAAATAATACAAAAATAACTTTATTATTCTAGTTTTCTAACTAAAACGAAGTTGTAAATTTAATTTAAAGAATAACTCTCCATTTTTTTCGGAATAAAGTTGTCCAAAACGGTGTCTAGTTGTGGAAGGTGTATCTAATTTGATATTTTCAAATAAATAGTTTTTGAGATTTCCCATTTCTACAACATGAAATCCTACACAATTGCCATCATTTTTCATTACAATTGTTCCATTAGACTCATACGAACCATTCCATTTTGTACCTGCAAAGAAACCTAAAAGAATACTTACTAATAGGTTTTTAATTTTATTTTTTAATAAAATTTCTTCGTCTTTTGTGTTTTCTCTGTCTTGACTTTTAGCTGTTATTTTCTTAGTGATTTTTTCCATTGAAGAAACTCTTTCTTTATAAAAGCAAAGCAAAATTTTTCCTATAAGTTGAGGCATTTGGCTATCAATCATTTTGAGATTAAAGTCCATTGTCTCTTTTTCTGCTCCTACATATTCAAAAAAACCTCCTAACTCCTCAATTTTATTTATTCTGTCTTTTAATTTTGTCCTTGTATTTATTTTATTTACCTCATCAATAATCGTTTTATTACCTTCTTCTATGCCGTTTATCTTGAAAATAAAATTTGTGTTTCCAGAAGCATTTAAAAGAGTGGGTTTGCTTCCTAAATAGGATTTAATTCCAAAACCTTCATTTTCTTTTTGGATAATTTCATTTTCAATATCTAATAAAATATCAGCTTTTTGATTGCTATTTCCTCCTTTAATATTTTTACAATTTCCTAAAATTTGATTATTTTCAAGTGTTTCTAAATGATGTAAAAGGTTTTTAGCAACAGCTTCGACAGCATCAACAGCAACACTATTTCCCAACTGTTTTATAGCTTGTGTTTTGCTGACAGGAAACTCAAAATCATTTGGAAAACCTTGCATTTTCTTAGCTTCGATATACGATAATCTTCTCAATTCGCCATCAACCAAATAATTATCCCAATTTCTACGGTCTGTAATATCAGAACCACGCCCTCCAACACGAATTGTAAAGCCAATTTCTCGGCTACATTCGCCTTGCCAAACATCGCTCATCGTAAATTTTAGAGGAATAGGCGCAGGAAAATTAAAACTATTCATAAAACCCTCATCTCTAAAGCCAACTATAAAAACTCTTGGTCTTAGTTGTGGCAAGCCATAATCCGAAGCATGAACCACTTTATAGTAAAAAGAATATCCTAATTCATTTTCAAGAATATTTCGAATAATTTTGAAGGTTTTGCCTTTGTCGTGTGTAACCAATCCACGAACATTTTCTAAAAAAAATGCTTTCGGTTTCTTGGCTTCCAATATTTCAGCAATATTAAAAAATAAATTTCCTCTTTCTGAACTGTGATTATCTGCAAAGCCTCGTTTGTAACCTGCCTGACTAAAAGGCTGACACGGAAAACCTGCACAAAGAACATCAAAATCAGGTAAATCTTTTGGACTAACTGTTCGAATATCTTTATTAAAAAGGTTATTTTCAAATAGTTTTGGAGATGTTTTTTGATAATTTTCTTGGTAAGTAAGACGTGCATACTCATCTATTTCAGAAGCAAAAACACATTCTCCTCCAAGTCTGTGCATTGCCAAATGAAAACCACCAATTCCAGCAAATAAATCTATAAATTTGAATTTCATATTTCATTGATTAAATAGTCAAAGGCAAGCCTTTGCGCTACTGTAATCTACCACTTCTGACTTCTAAAATCTAATTTCTAAATTTATTTAGCATAATGTACAGCTCGTTTTTCACGAATAACTGTAACTTTTACCTGCCCTGGGTACTGCATTTCAGTTTGAATCTGTTGTGAAATTTTGAATGCAATTTCATCAGCTTTATCGTCCATTACATTTTCAGCATCAACAATGACACGCAATTCTCGTCCTGCTTGAATAGCATAACACTTATTTACGCCATCATACGAAGTAGCTAGGCTTTCTAAATCTTGCAAACGCTTAATATATGATTCCATTGTTTCACGTCTTGCTCCTGGTCTTGAACCCGAAATAGCATCACAGGCTTGAATAACAGGTGAAAGCATTGAAGTCATTTCTATTTCATCGTGGTGCGCTCCAATTGCATTACAAACTTCTGGGTGTTCTCCATAACGCTGAGCGAGTTCCATTCCTAAAATAGCGTGTGGTTTGTCTGGGTCTTCAGTACAAACTTTTCCAATATCATGTAAAAGTCCTGCACGTTTGGCAAGTTTTACATTTAAACCCATTTCAGTTGCCATAGTGGCACAAAGGCGAGTAACTTCTTTTGAGTGTTGTAATAAATTCTGTCCATACGAAGAACGAAAACGCATCTTTCCAACCAATTTTATTAGTTCTAAATGAAGTCCGTGAATTCCTAATTCGATAACAGCTCTTTCTCCTAATTCGATGATTTGTTCTTCTAATTGTTCTGTCGTTTTGGCAACAACCTCTTCAATTCTTGCAGGGTGAACTCTTCCATCTGCCACCAAACGATGCAAAGAAAGGCGAGCTATTTCTCTACGAACTGGGTCAAAACCTGAAATAGTGATTGCTTCTGGCGTATCATCGACAATAATTTCTACTCCTGTTGCAGCTTCTAAAGCTCTGATATTTCTTCCTTCTCTACCAATAATTTTCCCTTTTATGTCATCACTTTCTAAATGGAAAATAGACACACAATTTTCGATAGCATGTTCAGTCGCTGTTCTTTGGATAGTAGAAAGAACAATTCTTTTGGCATCTTTAGTGGCTGTAAGTTCTGCATCGCTCATTATTTGACGAATTTTGGCAGTAGCTAATGTATGCGCTTCTTTTTCTAAAGACTCAATGAGTTGACTTTTGGCTTCTTCGGCTGAAAGTCCTGAGACTTTTTCTAATAAAACAATTTGTTCCTTTTCTAAACGATTGGCTTCTTCAAACTTGGTTTCGACGGCTTCCATTTTTTTATACAAATCATCTTTTCGCTGTTGGTGCTTATTGATTTCTTTGCCTAAAAGTTCTTGTTCCTTATTTAGAGAAACTTCTTTTTCTTTTAATTTTAATTCGATTTGTTGGAAACGCTGCTCTTGTTTTTTGAGTTTGGCTTCTTGAGAAGCTACATTTTTTTGTCGTTTGTTAGACTCTCTTTGATGTTCTGCTTGAAGTTTCAAAAAGTGATCTTTTGCAGATAATTCTTTTTCTTTTAAAAGATTTGCAGCATCTGCTTTTGCAGTTTGCAAGATTGATTTGGCTTCGTTTTCTGCTTTTTCTTTTAGGCTTGTCAAAACTTTAATGAGCAAAAAACGCCCTATCAAAATTCCTACAACCAAAGCTACAATAGCCGTAATTGTGATTTCAAGATACATTATATATATTTTCTTTAGATTGAATGAATGATTAAAATGATTTTTTAAGTAAATAAAAAAACATATTCATTTCTCTAAAAAAGAATAAATAATCAATACTACTAATACAAAAACAAAAGTCTATAAAAAGTTTATAGATAAAGTCACATACGCAAAATGGTTCGAAACCCTACGGGTTTTGAGAGACTAAAATGCTCAAAATTAGTTTTTATTTTTATGTATAGTAAAAACTTTAAATTAATTTTATGTATAAATTTCTGTAAATCAATTAATTATATTAAAATTCAGAATCGCTTTATTTTGCTATATATAGAAAATCATTTTTATTTTTTTGAAATAATTTGTTAAAATTAATCGTAAAAAATGATTTTGTTGAGTCGTAATGGTCAAGATTATTTCTCTTTTTTTAGAGAAAAGTAAATTTAAATTGAAGATATTCTAAATTTTTATTTAAAATGCCCAAACAATTTGATTATACAATCTACAAATTTAGCTTAGATAAAACGATTATGAAAGTAGTTTTTTGGGTTTTTTGATAATTTTTTAAAATAATTACTTTACCAAACGTATTCCTGTGTATTGCCAACGTTTGTCAGCATGGAAAAAATTACGATACGAATACCTTGAATGATTTGGAGCAGTTGCTTCTGAACTTCCACGCAAAACAAGCTGATTTATCATAAATTTTCCATTGTATTCGCCTAATGCTCCTTCATCCTTTTCAAAATTTGGATAGGGTTGGTAGGCAGAACGTGTCCATTCCCAACGTTTGCCCCACTCAAAAAACTCATTTGCAATTTCCCACTCATGTTCTGTTGGAAGTCGCATATTTCTAAACTGTGCGTAGGCTTCAGCTTCATAAAAACTGATATGACATAAAGGCGCATCTAAATCTAGTTGTTGCAATCCATTTTCTGACTGATTAAAATCATAATACAACCACTCATTATTATTATCTGTATCTTCTTTAAACCAATATAAAGGCGAGTTTAATTTGTTCTGATTGACAAAGTCCCAACCTTCTGCAAGCCAGAAATTGAAGTTTTGATACCCTCCTGCATCTATAAATTCTAAATATTCTCTATTGGTTACTAGATTTCTAGAAATTTCAAATTGTTCTACAAAGACACGATGAACACCTTTTTCATTATCAAAATAAAATTCATTTTCTAAATTATTATCAGTTTCATTTTTTGATTGGAAACCAATTTGATAAATTCCCTCTTTTATTTTGATAAAATCTTTATTGCTATTTTCTTCTTTTGCTTCAAAAATCGTAAAATCTTCAATTGGCATCTTTACAGCAGGAAAAAGTGGGTTATTTCCCAAAACATATTTTATATCAGTAACCAATAATTCTTGATGCTGTTCTTCGTGATTAAGACCAATGAAAAGACGTTTCTTTATTTCTAACTCGGTTTTATCATCAAAATTATTTTTCTCATTATCTTTCTGATTATTTTTAATGAGTTCTTCAAAAAATAGTGAAATTGAAGCATCTATATACTTTCTATATTCATAAATTTGCTTTGTTGTTGGACGAGTAAGGTTTCCTCTATCGGTTCTCAATACTCTTTTGCCAACTGTTTCATAATAGCTATTGAACAAATAGTTATAGTCTTGGTGAAAGACCTTATAATCTTTGAGATAAGGAACAAGCAAAAAAGTTTCGAAAAACCACGTTGTATGTGCCAAATGCCATTTTGTAGGACTTACATCTGCCATTGGCTGAACTACAAAATCTTCTGGCTCTAAATCTTGACAAAGTGAAAGCGTTCTTTGACGAGTTTTATTGAATTTTGAATGTAGGTTTTTATAAAACATGAAAATATCATTGGTAGAGACACCAACAACGGCAGAAGGAATTGCAGGATTTTCTTTTGTAGTTTGCATAATTGAAAGTATGTTTCTAAATATTTTTCAGGTATTTTGCTTTTTTAAAATACTACCAACTTTGGGAGAGTTTTGTTTAAAAAAACAAGATGAAAAATTTCTATAAAGCAAAAAGGCATTACATTCTAAAGAAAATAGAATATAATGCCTTTCCTAACTAATCATTAAAAGTTAATAACTAATCACTATTTGTCTTTCTTACGCTCCAAAACTTCGTCAATTAAGCCGTATTCTTTTGCTTCTGGTGCAATCATCCAATAATCACGGTCAGCATCTCTTTCAACTGTTTCATAATCTTTTCCACTTGCATCAGCCAAAATTTGAGTTAGTTCTTTCTTAACAATCAAAATTTGTTTTGCTGTAATCTCAATATCAGATGCTTGTCCCTGAATTCCTCCCAATGGTTGGTGAATCATTACACGAGCATGAGGAAGAGCTGTACGCTTTCCTTTTTGTCCAGCCGTCAATAACACAGCTCCCATAGAAGCAGCCAAACCAGTACAAAGCGTAGCTACATCAGGACGAATATATTGCATTGTGTCATAAATACCCAAACCTGCATAAACAGAACCACCAGGGCTATTTAAGTACATCAAAACGTCTTTTTCGTGGTCAGCAGACTCTAAAAACAAAAGTTGAGCTGTTACAATATTTGCAACTTGGTCATCAATAGGTACTCCCAAAAAGATAATTCTGTCCATCATCAAACGAGAGAAAACGTCCATTTGAGCAACATTTAACTGACGCTCTTCGATGATATAAGGAGTAAAGTTTGTGATACTTTGTTTGGCATAACCCTCTAAAGTAGTTGTAGGAATACCCTGTGCTTTGTGAGCGTGCTGATAAAAGTCTGTATTATGAAATTTCTTGTAATCAAACATATAAAAATGGTTTTGTATATTAAGTAAATAATTTCTTGATTTGTCTTGTTGTTTATGCTTATTTTTACTAAAATAAAGCCGTTGTTTCACTAACTGACAAATAGACAGTTATAAGAAAAAAAAGTTAATTTTGTTTGATTTTTTTTACTAAATCTACAATTTTATTTGGATATTAAACACTTTTACAAGCGATAAGTTTATTACAAAAAGCAGTGTTTTTGTTTTTCTTTTGTTAAAATTTTAAAATGAATTTTCCTCTATTTCCTTTCTTTAAAACTCATTTTCCTTCGCTAAATTTAGTGCAGTTTTCGGCTACACACTTTCAAATTTGGGACAATCAGCATGTAATTTGGGCAAAAATTGAAGTAAATGAAAATTTAGAAAAAGAGAGTTTCAAAATTACGTCTATTCAACAGAAATCAATTTTGATAACTGATTATAAGCAGCTTAATAAAGAAGAAACACAATTTTTAGAAGATATTCATAATTTGTCAATAGAGTTTTATCAAAAAATAAATCCACTTTTAGAACAAGTTAAAAAAGATTTTATAGAACAAAAAAAAGAAATTGAAAATCAGTTTCGAAAAGGTTTTTCTACAAAACAAAAAGAAGATTTAAAGCCTATTATTCAGCTCTTGGAAGAAGGTGGACATTCAATTTATTTACTTTCTGAATGGATTACAATTTTTGAGTTTTGGAAAATCATTTATGCAAAAAGTAACTTTAAAAAATCATTTTTTCAAAGACAGGAAATTTTAAAATCAATAAATAATTTTCTAACTAGATTTTATAACAATTCTCATAAACTAGAAATTCCTGCTTCTTATCTTGAAATAGAGCGTTTTGTAAATGATTTTTCTCAAAAAAATAAGATAAAGGAAAGCGAAGTTTTGTTGTATGGAATTTTTAATGGAATACTAAATGAATTTTTGAATCATAATCTTGAAAGTCAGAAGGCAAAACTAGATTTTATTCCAATTATTCAACAAAAAATAAATCAAATTAAGCCTAAAAGGATTTTGCTCAATGATAATGAAATTTTAAAGTCATTAGAGTTTAATAGTGAAGAGTTTAAAAAGAAAACACTCTTTGGAGCTTTTGAAAGTTTTTTCGCTTTGCTTTTGGCTTTTTCTACTCAAAATGAAACTTCACAATTTGGATTTGAAGCAAAGAAACCAATTTCACAAGTGGGCATTTTTGGTCTTTCGAAAAATTCAGAACTTATAAATAGAATAGAAATAATTGATTATGAGTTAATTATCTTAAATACTGATACTCAAAATTTTCATTCTATAAAAGAAATTTTACTTTTCCAGTCTCTAACCAAAAAAGAAAAACAGCTTTTTGCTTCCATTCAAAATGCCTTTAAATCGCTTTCAGAAAAGGGAATTTTATTTGTTTGTTTGAATGAAAATCAGAATGATTTTATAGCGAAAAAGTCACTTTCTTCTCTTCGTCGTTTGTTACAAGAGTGGTTTGAAAGAATTGAAATTTATGAAACTAGAACTAAAAATGAAACTACTTTAGGACTATTTTTTTATAAGAAAACAGAGCTAGAAAAAGGAGTTTTCTATTCAGAACTAAGTAAAGACAAAATTCATTTTACGACTAATTTTCTGCTTGGTAGCTGGAAACCAAAACCAATTTTGTCAGAATATCAAAAACTTATTCCTGCCACTCCTCCAAAAGAAAATAAAAACTCTATTTTCAAGATACATTTTAGAGCTATCCCAACACAGAAAATCGAAGATTTTATTCAATTAAATTCTGAGGTTAAACCTAAAAAAGAAAATAATCTGAAATTCAAAGTTAAAGAGTTTATTCAAAATTACAATCAGCAAATTATAAAGTCAGAAGAACAGGAAAAGAGTAAATTAGAAAAAAAGAAAACCATTTTAGTTTCTAAATTAGCTGCAAATACACTTTTTGAAAAAGATACTATAAAAGTGATTGAAGAAAAGATTGAGAAAAAAGTTGAAGGAAAAATAAATCATAAAACAGAGAGTAAACTATTAGAATTTGATGAGAAGAATTTAGTTGAAACTCAAATTTCTGTTTTTGAGGAAGGTTTTTGGTATTATGAAAAAAGTGTCTTTGAAAACTTTTATAATTTGGATAAAATTTTTCCAAACCGAAAGCAAGGTGAAAATATCCTTATTTTTTGGACAAATACTTCAAATGGAGGTGAAGTTTGGGCAACTGATAAGCCAATTCCACCTAGTTTTTTGAATGATATTTTAACAAATGCATATATTTTTCCTTTTTATATTTATGAAAAAACTGAAAATGGAATCAAGAAAAAAATCAATTTTTCAAAAAATACGCTTCATAAATTTAGAAGAGGCTATGCAGCAGCTTTTGAAAAACGAATTGAAAAAGTAGAAGAAGCTATTCAAACTTTATTTGACTTATCCGAATTTGAATTTTTGCAAGTCAATCAGGAATTAGCCTTTGAATTACGGGCTTTGTCTAGTATAATAGATAAAGATGAAAGCAAAATGACAAAAGAGTTGAAGGAAAATTTGCATCATCCAGAAACAAATACGTACATACAATTTGAGCAAATCAAACGAGTTTTTACAAACACAAAACGAACTTTTGAAAGATTAGAAAATAGAGCAGCACGAAATAAAGAAAGTTTCGAAACACTAAGAAATTATTTTCAAGAATCAGAAAAAGCCATTGATTTTATAGAAGATTATTGGGAAAAACTAGAAGCAGAAGAAGCCAATAATTTTGTAGTTCCTACAGAAGAAAATATCACTAGCAAACTCATTTTGGGTTACATTTTTGCCGTTTGGCAGCGTGATATTTTCAAATCTAAATACAAAGAAGAGCTAAAAAATGAAGCTCCACGGATTCCGATTTATAAAGATTTTCATCATTTTGCCAATCAAGGAGAGTTTCTTTTACAAAAATACCTAACTCCAACTAGTAACAAAATTGAGTTTGAGATTGTAGAGGTTTTTGAAGAAAAAATAAGTAAAACTAAGCAATTTTCTAAAACTTGGTTTGTGAAAGAAAATACCATTTGGTACGACAAAACTACTTTTTTACAGTCTGAAACAGACTTAGATTTTGATAAAATCAAGAGTTTTCAAATAAATCAAAAATCATTTTTAGAACTTGCTTTAAAATATTTGAGAAAAAATAAAGTAGATTTGAATGAAGGAAAACAGATTTTGAAAAACGTAATTGAGTTTGCAAGTAAATTTTAAATATTGCAGTTGGTTGTTTGTAGGTAGTCGGTGAGACACCGACAACGGCAGGGAGGGATTTACATTTATAATTCATCATTTCTCTTAATATCGATTCAAATAATTTCGAATATCCATTCCCCAGTTGAGTTTTTCACGAAGTGTTTTGAGGAAACTATCACCATCCAAACGAATCATCTTGCATGTATAATTGCATTTTCGGACAGCCATTTGGATTGTATTATCTACTTTTCTTGAACGAGAATCTAAAGAAACCAAAAAGTTTTTGCTGCGTCCTTCTATTTCAAAAGCAATTACACTTTCTGTTGGAACAATCAGAGGACGTACATTCAAATTATGAGGACTAACAGGAGCAATTACAAAATTATTGGATTGAGGAACAACCACAGGGCCTCCAACACTCAAAGAATATCCTGTCGAACCAGTAGGTGTAGCGACAATCAAACCATCTGCCCAATAAGAGTTCAGATATTCGCCATCAATATATGTATGAACTACAATCATAGAGGAAGAATCTCGCTTCATAATTGCAAATTCATTAAGAGCAATATTTACACCTTTAAATAAATCTCGGTCAGCTTCTAATTCTAATAAAATGCGTTCATCTAGTGTATAATGTCCTGCTATTAGGCTTTCTAATGCACTATGAATTTGCTCTTTTGAAGTCGTTGCCAAAAATCCCAAACGTCCTGTATTTATTCCTAAAATGGGAACATTTTGATGTTGTACGATAGTGGCAGCTTCCAAAAAAGTACCGTCACCACCCACACTTAGCATTAAATCTACACCAGAAAGGTGATGAGGAGCTGAAAAAGTACCGACAATATTGGGACGGAAATTAATAGAATGAAGTAGCCTATCAAAATCTTTTGAAATGACAATCTCTACTCCATAGTTTTCTAATTCTGTAAAAATTTGTTTTACAAAAAAAAGTTTACTCTCTGCAATGTCTTTACTGTGTATGGCTACTCTCTTCAAAATAAAAAGTCAAAATAAAAAGTACAAAATAAAAAAGAATTGTTGAGTATTTGTGATAACACTCTCAAAAAACCATTAAAGCACCAAATTACTATAAAAAAATGGTTAATCATTAACTACAAAAATAGAAGTAGGTAAAAAATCTATTTTTCTTAAAATTAATTTGGCTTTTTAATCTTATCTTCTAGTTTAAGTCCTTTCAAAACCTCAATATTTATTCCGTCAGAAAGTCCTAAAGTTAGATAACGTTTCTCAAAAACATTGTCACCTGTCTGAATTTCTACATAAAGTGCATCTGATTTTGGCTTTGAAGATTTGCTTTCTGTTTTAGTAGAATCTTGTTTTACCTCTTTTTTATCAGACTTTTTGCCATTCGCTTTATTTTTGCTTTCTTCTTTTTCTTTATTTTTTTCAGCCGACTGTAACCATGCTTCTTCAATAACCAAAACATTATCTTTTCTTTCTAAAACAATATCAGCATTTGCACTATATCCTGCACGTACAAATTGATTTTCTTTGAGCTGAACATCTGCTTTTATAGGAAACTTGATTGCGCCCTCTTCTTCTATACCTTTTGGTGCAATAAAATCTAGTTTTGCATCAAATTTCTCATTGTCTATCGCCCCAATTGTCAAGACCAAATCCATTCCTTTTTTGAGCTTTCCTACTTCAGCTTCATCTACTTTTCCTTCAAAAATCATATCAGTCAAATCTGCAATTGTTGCAATTGTTGTTCCTTCGTTAAAAGTATTACTTTCAATTACATTTGCGCCTTCTTTTACAGGAACATCTAAAATAATTCCACTTGTAGTTGCTTTTACGAGTGTTGTAGTGCTAGAAGAACGGCTAGAAGTTCCTTCTCTGACAATAATCAAACTTTCAGAAGCTGCGCTTACTTGATTTTTTGCCAAATCATAATCATCTTTTGCACTCATGTATTCACGTTCTGCAATTACACCATCATCAAAAAGCTGCTTTTGTCTTTTCATTTCACGCTCACGCATATCCAAAGTAAGCCGAGCTTGTTCCAAATTATTCTGAACATTGGTAAGATTAGTCATGTTTGGAATTACTTTTATTTTAGCAATTACATCACCTACTTTTACTTCTTGCCCTGCTTCAAAAAATAATTTGTCTATAATTCCAGAAACGGCAGGTTTTACAGCTACTTCTTTAAGTGGTACAATTGCGCCTGTAGCCACTGTTTTTTTGATAATCGAATCCATCTTTGGAGAAACTAATTCTACATCTTCTTGTACATCTTCTTCTTGATTGATAAAATAATAAACAACAAAAACACCCATAGCTATCAATACAAGAGCAAACAAAGCAATAGAGATTTTTTTCATAATGGCAATAAGTAAATTGGAAAAATAATATAGACTTTCTGAATATCTAAAAAAAATAATAGGATTTTGAAGTGGCTAATTTACACAAAACTTAGACTTATACAAGAACAATAAACTAATAAAAGGCGTTAAAAATGAAATGTTGTTTTTTAACTAAAAAATAAATATATGGTAAAGCAGAAATACTTTTTATGGAAGTAGGAATAAATAGTAAGAATATAAGATATTCTTTTTGTTGGCACTATTTTGGCAAATCTTTGTATTAAGAGTAGAATAGTTAGGTTACTTCTCTCTTTCTACTCAAAAAAACAATTATTACATTAGAATTTATAAATAGTATCTTTGTAACTCTTACACAAAAAAAGAACTTAAAATAATTATACAAACTATTCTATCAAAAAACTCTACAAAACATTTACAATTATGAAATCATTATTTTTTCTTTGGATAACTTTTGGATTGGTTTGGGGAGTTTTTTCAGCTTCTCCAACTTTTGCACAAACAGAAGATGAAGTCATAAATACAGCCAAAACGGCTATTGGTGCAGGCTCAACTAAAGAATTAGTAAAACTTTGCCATGAGGCTATCGAAATAGGACTTGGTGACCAAAAAGCTACATACAGTCAGTCTCAAGCTGAGTTTGTATTGAAAGATTTCTTTACAAAAAATCCAGCCAAACAATTTGAATATATTCATAAAGGAGCTTCAAAAGAAGGACTAAAATATGTAATAGGAAAATATACAGCAACAAATGGAAATACATTTAGAGTTTATATTTTGGTTAAATCAACAGCTAATGGTTATAGAATTGATACATTAGACTTTAGCAGAGAATAAAAAAATAAATCTTGTTAGAAAGCCCCCTCTCATTTAGATTTTAGACTAAAAAAGCCTTTTTCAAACGAAAAAGGCTTTTTTTATGGTGAGTTTTTAAAGTTTCTCTGACAATTTTTGCACTCTGTTGTTGTGGGAGACCAACAAGGGCAGGTTATAGCCGTTGTCACGACTATCAGAATTTATAAGAAACTCCTAGATGCAGATTTATTTGATAAAAACGCATTTGCCAAATTGTATTTTTATCTCCAACTGAGTTAGGCAAATATTTCAATGAGCTTTCGCCAAAAATCCCCCAATGATTAGTTAGTTGATAATGACTTTGATGGAAACCTGCAAAGAATGGAATTATCTGTTTTGCACTTGGAAATTGAGCTGTATTTTCATAAATCTCATAATTGGTAGTTTCATTTGTAAGTAACAAAAGCCCTGTTTTTACTCCTATTTGATGTTTCCATTTTTTAGATTGGAACAAAGAATAAGAGATTCCTAAATCTACTTTAAAATAAGTGCTTTCATAATTTATAGTTTGTGTTTGTAGGCTATCTCTATTTCCATAAATAGGCTGTATAGATACATGATTTGTAGAAATTTTGGTGGCTATATAGTTAGTTGGTGGAGAATAATAATTTCCTCCAAATTGATGTTTAACTGTATTTTTCCATTTCAAAATACCTATATCATTATGTAAATTCCATTTTTGAGATAATTTTCTTTCTGCCATAAAACCAAATGTAAGACTCTGACGCTCACTGATAGTTTGTTTTTCATTAAGCATTCTTACGTAATGTTTGTCATTTGGATTTGCTGTAAAATGTTTGTACGTCAGTCCGAAACCTGTATAAGACGCAATTTTCCATTTTGAAACCATATTTGATTCTTTGTTCAAACTATCTTTTTTATTATCATTTGAGACAATTTTGATAGAGTCTATTTGCATTTCAAAAAATGGGTCTGCATTTATTTTGATTTCTCCAAGAGACTTTTCTTCTAATACAAATATCATTTTTTTATCCTCTTGAGTAACAGCAGTTATTTCTGCTTGTGTTTCTTGCGAATTTTCTTGCGTTATGTTTACTACCTCGTTATTTTCATCATCATCATTTAAGTCAGTTGTCAAAGCAATATTATTATTGACTTTTTCTTTTGTAGTTGCTTTTTGAGAAAAGCGAGAAGACTTTGTAATAACTTTAGATGAAGCAGTTTCATTTGATAATGACTTTTTTGTATCAGATATAGAATTATTAATCTGATTTTCTGATAAATTAGATTTTATATTTTTATTTATATCAGACTGAATGATTGAGTTTTCTGTGGGGAAATTAGTATCTGATTTTTCTATGTCAGAAATTTTGTTTGTTTCTTTTTCTACTGTTTGGTTGGGAGTATTGAAAGCAAAGTCAGAAGAAGATATATTATTTTCAGATGAAATAAAATAAAATCCAATGCCAATACTTGAAACTACAATCAAACCTAAAGCTAAAAACCAGTAGAGAAATTTTGGTCTTGACGGTTTATCTAGCTGCTCCGAAATTTTGTCCCAGCCATCAAGAGGAGGTAGAGATTCCCATTCATTGAGTTTGGAAAAGCTATTTTTCCATTCAGAATCATTTTGAGAGTTGTGTATATTGTTGTCCATAAAACAAAAATGTTTTTAGCGTATATATTGAGTGATTTTATAGTTGGTTGCCAACATTTTTCGTAATGTTTGTTTGGCTTTTGTAAGCTGTGAACGTGAAGTGCTTTCTGATATGCCTAATAATTTGGCAATATCTTCATGTTTGTATCCTTCTATGATATACAAATTGAACACTATTTGATAGCCTTGAGGTAATTCTCTAATCAAGCTGATAAGTTCTTCAGCAGAAAGCATATCAAGCACAGTATCTTGTGTGTCAGACTCATATATAAGTGCTTCATTAGAGAGGTGTCCAAAATGCTTTTTTTGTTTATGATAAATATCAATAGCTTTATGTACAGCTACTTGCCTTATCCAACCTCCAAGAGCTTCAAATTTTTTGACTTGATTGATTTTCTTGAAAATGATTAAAAAAACTTCTTGTAACATGTCTTCTGCTTCTTCTCTGCTTTTAGCATAACACATACAAGTTGTCATGACCTTTCCTGCATAAAGCCTATATAGAGCTTCTTGAGCAGGGCGAGAACCTTTCAAACAACCTGAAAATATTTCTTTCTCTGACATAGATATTAAATAGTATTTGCTATATAATGGTAAGCTAGAACATCAAACCATTACAAACGACAATAACAGCACTACAAAGTAATGCTGTTTTGATTGAGATAATATTTTATTTACTGCCTAATAATGATTTCGGCTGTCTGTTCTTGTCCAGTTATTCGATTTCTAAATGTATAGAAAAACTTTAATTCAGAAGTTTGTTGTAAAGGAGGTGTAGGTACAAAAAATACAGGGTTATAATTACCTTCAAAAATTTGTACTCCTCCTACAATCCCATTCCAATCTACTGTCAAATCCCATTCAGAAGGATTACATAAATAATCATTTTCTATATAAGGAACATAAACATATAACTCCCCTTCTATAAACTCATTATTAAGACTGTCTTCTACCCAATAGGTGTTGTAAAGAGGTTGTATTGTAGTACTATCAGTATTTATAGAGTCATTAACGTATATTGCATTAACGGCATCTTGAGCTATAAAATTTGGTAAATCTTCTAAACTATAAATGTCGTCAGCAAGAAATATACAAGTTGTATCTCCTCCTCCAGTAGAATCTATATCTGCTACTACCTCAAAAGTAATTGTACTTGTGAATACACGATTATCATCTGTATAAACAGTATATAAACACTCTTGAAAGCCTGTAAAGTTGGTAGGAGGTGTATAGGTTAAGTATCTATTGCTAGAGTAAAATACAAAATCTACTGTTTGATTTGGATTGCGTAAATCTTGGTTATCTACTTCAATAGATGTGATTTGTATAGTACTGCTATCTCCTCCCAAGCTATCATACATGCACTCAAAGTCATTATTTAAAAAATAAGCATCGATAGATGTATTTTCTGTTATTACATAATAATCTGATTTAGTTTCACAGCCAGTAGAGTCTGGATTATATTCAATTTTGAGAATTCCGTCTTGTCCATTGATTTGGTAGCCAAATTGGTCACTTCTAGGGTTGTTTCTCTCATTAGCTTTGTATAACACAATGCCTTCTTTTATGATTGAGACACTACCAAAACTAGGAGGAGTTGTGAGTTTTAAATCACTTACTTGAGATATACCAAGAACACGAGGCAAATCTACTGTATAAGAAGATAAGTCTGAACCTGTATAGATTTTTTTCTCTTTATCAATTTTTTGAGGTTTATCTTCTGGTAAGATGTCATCTTTAGAAGTATCACAAGAACTGATAAGTGTTATACTTAAAAATAATAAAGCTACTAAAGAGAGCTTTGAATGAATTTTTCTGAATGTTTGCATAATTTTAAAAATTAAAAGGTTTGATGTTCTATCTATAAAGAGTGAACCTTCTATAATTATGCTGCTTAGTGATTCAGTATTTTTTTAATTAATCTTTAATTTATGATATTTTTGTAAGTTTAGGTTGCTGTAATTCAGTGATTTGTGTTGATTTTTAAAGATGTGTTTTTTTATGTAAAATAAAATTAAAGTTATTTTTTATAGTAATTTTGAAACAGAATACAGACCTTTGTAAGAAGTATATCACAAAATAATTAGCAGAAAATGGCAAAGAAAAAATCTAAGGCAAAAATAATTTCTAATAAAGAAACTCAACCTGTTTCAAATCTAAATTCAAAAAAAACAACTCAAAACAGACAATCAGAAGCTACAATAGATGATAGTAATGTTCTTTTTTCTCCCATTTCTACAAAACTAGCTCTTATTCTAACGCTTGTTGCAGCATGTCTGTATTTTGCTTTTTCGTTTGTTTCAGAAGGATTTTATCAGCAAGATGAAGCTGTTCATTATGTTTCTATGAAGCGTTTTTGGTTTAATCCAAACCGAATTCTTAGCAACTGGGAAAAACCTGGGTTTAAACTCGTTTATGCCTTGCCTTCCCTTTTGGGTGTTCATTTTGTTACTTTTTTTAATTGTCTTTTGGCTGCTTTTTCTGGATTCTTTGCTTTCAAATTAGCTCAAAAAATCAATATCAAGATTCCTGCTTTGGCTCTTATTTTCTTGCTTACTCAACCGTTTTGGATTGGTCTTTCTTTTCGTAACTACTCTGAACTTCTAGCTGCCTTTATTTTGATTTTGGCTGTTTATCTCAATGAAGATAAAAAATATGCGTTTGCTGCTTTGGCTGCTTCCTATATAGTCTTTATCCGACAAGAATTTTATCCCTTTTTAGCTCTTTATTTTTTCTTCTTGCTTTATAAAAAGCAATGGCTTCCTGCACTTCTGACAGGAGTTTTTCCACTTGTTCATAATTTTTGGGGTTTTGCTATTACAGGCGATTTTCTTTATTTATTAAATCAAGTTTTGAAAACAAGTAGTGAAATAGGTGATCAATATCCAAGACAAGGTTTTGAACATTATTTCTTGATGTCTGCAACTGTGTATGGAGGAATTATTATTACATTGATTGTAGCTTATTTTACTTTAAAAGCATTTCAAAAGAAAATACCACATATTACAGTAGCCATTTTACCAACACTTTACTTTTTGATGTATTGTGTTTTTAATATTCAATCTGTTCCTATTGGACCTGCAACGGCTGGAAACTTGCGTTATTTGATTATTGTTGCACCTCTTTTTAGTGTTTTGGCTGCCTTGGCTGTCGAAGAATACAAAAATACGAAAGAGGCATGGAAAGTGATTTATTCGCTTATTCCGATGGCTCTGTTGGTGGGAATTTATATGACTTATCCTGATAATCAGATTATGCTTTTGGATGCTGATTACGCTGCACGAATGGCACAAGCAGGAAGAGAGTTCCAAGTCGAACGCTATTTTGCACCTTTAATCGCCGTTGTGGGAACAATTATCATTCTTATTATTGGACTTTCATTTTCTCAAGTAAGAATTGCTTTTGCTGTTTTTGCAATTTTTATGGCACTCATTACCCTCAAACCAAAACCACTTTCTGAAGAAGATTCGAATGTAAAAAGTATGGCAAAATGGTATGAGAATTTTACTAAACAATATGGACAAACACCTATTTTGGTAAATCATCAGCTTTTCTATTATTACTTAGATGAAATACCTGAAAGTTTTGAGATTACGCCAAAATCAATAGACTCTACGACGGTTGCAGAGCTTCCAAAAAATGGTCTTATCTTTTGGGATTCTCATTATTCATATCGTCCAGAGCAAAATAAAGCAATGCTTAATTATAAATTTTTCTTAGAAAACCCTCAAAAGTTTGATAAAATACAAGAATTTTGGGCAAATGATAGAAGTTTTGTAGGATTTGTTTTTCGTAAGAAATAGCTTTTTAGAATTACGAATTACGAATTACGAATTCTGTTTTTATAAGTACACATCTTTGTCTATTCAGTTCCTCTAGAACTGAATAAAAGGCTTTCTCAGAAGCGTGATATTTTTATGAATCACACTTCTGAGAAAGTATAAAAGTTCGTTTCTGAGGAAATGAACATACAAAGACAAATTCATGTTTTTCATGAATGTCCTGTATATTTTTACTAATTTACATCACATCAACAATTTTAGCATATACATCATCCCATAAAAAAGCTTTTATTTCTCCTGTGTGTAGTCTCAAAATAAGTAAGTTGTATTTGTCTGTATGGTCGCCAATTCCTAAACGGTAACCTGTTGCTCGTGTATTAGGAGGAAAACCAAATTTTTGGCAGTTTGGAAGAACTGTTCCAAGTGCAACAGAGTTAAAATCGGGCATTCTAGAGCTATAAAAAATATTTTCTTTTAGTGTATTTATTAAATCTGGATTATTGAATTTCAAGGTTTCTTTATCATACATATCTTCTGGGTCAGTATTCAATAAATTTTTTATAGCTGAATCAGAACGGCGTTTTCGTTCTTCTTTCGCATTGATTTCTGCAAAAGCCATAGCTATACGCATTTTATTCATGAGGTCATTTTCTCCTTTTAAGTCTTCTTCAGTTGCACCATACGCTGACCTCCAACGGATATTCAGGCGTAAATGAGCACGAATATCTTTGATGGCTAAAAAACGTTGTTCTAATTCATCAGGTTCAAAATTACTAACATTTGCAGCAGTTACAGCATAAGGTGCGTATTCAGATTCAAGCTGTGCTAAACTTTTAGTAGGACGAATGAGCTTACGAGTAGAGTCTGTTGGCGAAATGGTAGAGTCTGCAATTACAATTGCTTCATTCAAATCTTTTACATCTATTATTGAATCTTGTTCATAATTATCTTCTGTAATTACAATTTCTAAATTAGTAGAATCATTTTGAGCAAAAGCAAAATTAATGACGACAAGAAATGTAAAGAAGAATAAAAAAGTTGTTTTGAGAATAAAAGTTTTCATTTTGGTTGAAATAGTAAGTAGTATCTAAAATAACCTTACTAGGTCTTTTAGAAATTGGATAGGTGTTTATTAAAAAAAATACGTCTAATTTTGAACAGATATTCTAAAAATAATAGTATTTTGACTTTGTAGTAATAGGAGTTAATTAAGATAGTCATTTGAATTACAATCGTAATTGGCTTCACTGCTTTGGTAGTTCATAATTTTTCCTAATTCAACAGCCAAAATATAAACTATCAGTTTATATGAATATAACTATTATTTATCAGATTTTTTTACCTAATACAAAATTAGTTTTATACATTTAACAATGTAAATACAAATTTAGTGTTGTTATCTATATCTAAATTTGTAATAGATTCGTTAAGACAAATTTAATGCAAACTAAGTTACTAGAAAAAATAAATGACATTATCAAAAACTTCTAAAATCACTTTATCGTTCTATAACTCTTATCACACTCAAACATTGCACTCTAAAATCTAAATTCAATATAAAATTACTTTATCTTAATTAAAAAAAGAAATTGTATTTTTGCAATCTTATTTTACCTTTTCTCTCTACTATCTTATGAATACTGTTTTTTACTTTGTTTTTTCTGAAAAAAGAAATTTATTCCCCAAGGTTTTCTTACTTAGAACTTTCTTGCTTTTTAGTTTATTATTAATTGGTTTTTCTGCTTTTTCTCAAAAAACGGTTGTTACAGGAAAAGTTACTGATGCCGAAACAGGTGATGGAGTTCCTTTTGCAAATGTTTATTTTGATGGAACAACCATAGGAACAACCACAGATTTTGATGGATTTTATAAAATAGAAACCGATAAAGCTACTGATTCGCTTGTGGTTTCGTATGTAAGTTATCAAACTAGAAAAAAAGCAGTTAAAAAAGGAGCTACTCAAAATATTGATTATCAGCTTGCTTCTTCTGAAGAAACTCTAAAAGCAATTGTGGTTACTTCTGGGAAACGAGAAAATCCTGCTTGGGAATATTTAAGAGGTTTATTAGACCATAAATCTGAAAATGACAAACGTCGTCTTTCTGCTTATGAATATGATGCTTATTCGAAAGTAGAACTTGATGTAGATAATATTTCTGATAAATTCAAAGAAAAAAAACTGGTTAAACAAATTATTGGAGTAGTTGATAGTGTTGAAAATTTGGCAGGAGAAGATGGAAAACCAATTTTGCCACTATTTATTTCAGAAACTATTTCTAAATATTATTATAGAGATAGTCCTATTAAAAGAAAAGAAGAAATAGAAAAAACACGTATTAAAGGCGTTGGTGTAGATGACGGAAGCATTGTCTCACAACTTGTAGGTTCTTCTTTTCAAGATTATAATTTTTATGAAAGTTGGATTCAGATTGCAGGAAAAGATTTTGTTTCTCCCATTTCTGAAAGTTGGAGATTGTTTTATGATTATGAATTACAAGAACGCACCGAAATTGATGATATTTGGTGTTATCGTATTGATTTTCAACCTAAACGAAAAGAAGATTTAGCCTTTACAGGTACAATGTGGATAACAGATGACTCTACTTTTGCTTTAAAGCGCATTGATGTAACTGTTCCAAAGGCAGCAAACCTCAACTTTATTGAAAAAATAAAAATTCAACAAGATTTAAAGCGAATTGAAGAAGACAAAGAAACAGCTTGGCTTCCTGTCAAAACACGTATTTTAGTTGATGTAGGTCAGATAAATGATCAATGGGCTGGAATGCTTTTAAAGTCATATAGTTCAGCAGAAAATATTGTAATCAATAAACCTAGAGATCTCAAGTTTTATAAAGATGCTATTGTGGTAGATCAAGAAGCTACCAATTCGACAGATGAATTTTGGCAGAAAAATAGGCATGATTCACTCACAGCGAGCGAACAGACCGTTTATGCAATGATTGATACGATTAGTAATTTGCCAATGGTAAAAAGTTATATTGAAATTGCTGATTTACTTATCAATGGCTATAAAGATATTGGAAAAGTAGATGTAGGAACACTACTTACACTTTATTCAAATAATAATATTGAAGGAAGCCGTGCCATGATTAATGTACGAACAAATGTAGATTTTAGCAATAAATTTCAGTTTTCTACTGGAATAGCATACGGTTTTGGAGACGAAAAATGGAAGTATAGAGGTAAAATAAGATATATTGCTAATCGAAATCCTTGGACAGTAATTAGTGTAGCTCATCAATATGACCTTCAACAAGTTGCTTTATTTAATGAAGACTTTCGTTCTAGTGATAACTATCTTTTTATGGCTTTCAGTCGTGTGGGAAATTTAGATAGAAACCGTCCTTTTTACCACAGACAGAGTAGTATTGATATTCAGACAGATATTGTAAAAGGTATTACCTCAAAAGTTACATATCGCAATCAAAATTATGATCCTTTATTTAACTTTGAGTTTTTTGACCCAGAAAACTTAGAAATTCGTCATCGTGATTTTACAGTTTCTGAAGTAATGGCTGAAGTTAGAATTGGTTTTAAAGAGCGTTATATCAATGGTGAAATGGCTAGAGTTGTGATTAATAGCAATTATCCTGTTTTTAAATTTCGTTATATTAGAGGTTTAGGAGACTTTTTAGGAGGAGATTTAGAATACCATAAGTTTTCTACTCGTTTAGAACACTCATTTCGTTTGGGTATTTTTGGACGTACAGACTATTTTATTAGTGCTGGTTTTACGCCTTCTACACTTCCTTATCCACTTTTAGAGTCACATTTGGGCAATGAAACACCTTTTTATAATCAACTTTCATTCAATTTGATGAACTACTTTGAGTTTGTAAGTGATAAATATGCTTCAATCAATGTTATCCACGATTTTAATGGATTTTTATTGAATAGAATTCCATTGATGAGAAGACTCAAATGGAGAACTTTTGTAGAAGGAAATATGTTAGTTGGAAATGTAAGTCAGAAAAACATTGATTTGATACCTGATACAGATTCAGATGGAGTTCCTGTTCCTAAGTTTGGAAGTTTGGGAGCAACACCTTACGCAGAGGTAAGTTATGGAGTTAGCAATATTTTTAGGTTTGTTAGAGTACAAGCCGTTCATCGTCTTACTTATTTAGATAAAGATGATGTCAGTAAATGGGGGATTCGTGTTTCTGCCCAATTTAGATTATAAAATAAAAAAGCAGCTTGATAATAATTAAGCTGCTTTTTTATTAGCCTGAAATCTAATCAACTATGTTTTTTAATTCTAGCTATCTAAACATACTTTTGCCTATGATATTTCTAGGATAAAAATGAGTCAAATATTCTTGTGTTTCATTGATTAATGCCTTGATATAATCTGCATTTATTTGCTCTGCATCTTGACTACGAATTTGTTTTGTAGCTTCAAATTTATTCAGAAACTCTGTCGTATAATCTAAATCCAACATATCACAAATATCTGTAACTGTTCGTTCTGGAGTTTCTCTAAAATCTTCATATCTAAAAAACAACCAATCTGGATAATTGAGTTGATAATATAATATAGTTTCTGCAAAAACAAGCCACACTCTTACTGCTTTTTCCCATTCTTGAAGAGATTCAAATCTATTTTCTTGCTTTTCTAAAATAATACGTTCTAAAGTATTTGGAGCATAGGAGGCAATTTTTGAGGAAAATAATGTGTCAATATCTGTATTTTTCTTGTTTTCTATCCAGTTATACACAAAACTTAATGGATGCTGAATCAAAATGACTACATCAGTCTGATAATGTTTGTATAACCATTCTGCTAAAAAAAAACCATGTTTATCATAAATAAGTGGACGAATTTCTTTTTTAGTTTCTTTACTGATTTGATATTTATCTACAAAACGATGATAAAGCTGTTTAAAACTACTACTAAATGCTCCTTTTGGACTTTCTTGCTCTATTTTTTTAGGACTTATAAATTCAGTCATAAAAGACGCATAAGAATTATCTTTTGAAGGGTCTATATAGGGATATTCACTTTCAAAAGAAAAAACACTTCTTGTTTCACTTTTAGGAGAAAAAAAATAAGGAAGATAACGCATAGAAGGAAAAGTAGACAAAATAGTGTCTATCCATTCTTGTTGTGAACAAAAAGCTCCTGTAAATAGAATAGGTTTTTGCGTTTGCATTAATTTAGGGGCAGATTTTGACAGAAAGTTTATAGTTAAGATTGTTCTGATAAATTAGTAATAAAATTATTACTATACAAAGAATTCTAAATTTAATAAAAAATAATCATTTTATTTTTTGAATTTTTACTTTTCTATTGAAAAAATCCACTAAAATTGACTTGATGAATCTAATTTTTTTAATAGATTCATTTTTAAGGCTTATAAATTTGTGATACTTTTGTAGGGTTAATTATAATTAATAATTAGCCCTTGATTTTATATGATTTTAGTTTCACAAATGAGGGATGTTGGTAAGAGAGATTATTTAAATTTAGTCAGAAATTCACTACAGACCAAATTAAAATAGAAGGTTGTAACAAAATTTATAAAGAATCTAATCATTCATAATTTATCATTTATAATTGTTTTTATGAGTCTGAGTGTCAATCATTTATTAGGAATAAAAGACCTTACCCAAGCTGATATTTTGCATATTTTTGAAATGGCAGAGCAGTTTAAGGAAGTCATTAATCGTCCTATCAAAAAAGTACCTTCCTTACGTGATATTACGATTGCTAATGTTTTTTTTGAAAATTCTACTCGTACTCGTATTTCTTTCGAACTAGCTCAAAAACGTCTTTCTGCTGATGTTGTTAATTTTTCAGCTAGTAATAGTTCTGTTTCTAAAGGAGAAACGCTTCTTGATACAGTCAATAATATTTTGGCAATGAAAGTAGATATGATTGTGATGCGTCATTCTAGTGCAGGTGCGCCTCACTTTTTATCCAAACATATTAAGGCTGCTATCGTAAATGCAGGAGATGGAACACATGAGCATCCAACACAAGCACTCTTAGATACCTTTTCGATTAGAGAAAAATTAGGAGAAGTAGCAGGAAAAAAAGTGGCCATTATCGGAGATATTTCGCATTCAAGAGTAGCTCTTTCTAATATTTTTGCACTTCAAAAACTAGGTGCAGAAGTGATGCTTTGTGGGATGCCTACACTTATTCCAAAATTTATAAATCAATTAGGTGTAAAAGTGAGTTATAACCTCAGAGAAACCTTAGAATGGTGTGATGTTGCAAATGTTTTGCGTATTCAGCTAGAAAGACAGGATGTAAAAAATATTCCTTCTCTGCGTGAATATTCGCTTTATTATGGCATAAATAAGGAGTTATTAGATTCTCTCAATAAAGAAATTGTCATTATGCACCCAGGTCCTATCAATAGAGGTGTCGAAATTGATAGCGATGTAGCTGATTCTGAGCATTCTATTATTCTCAATCAAGTAGAAAATGGTGTAGCTATCAGAATGGCTGTTTTGTATCTTTTGGCTGAAAAAATCAAACCCAAATCAGTTAGCAGTTAGCAGTAATCAGTTACTAGTTTTGAAAAGAATTAAAAACTCAAGTTACTTTCATTGGTTAGCAATTCATTTACCACTCACAATTTACCATTTTCATTATGCTCGCATTCATCACAGGCGCAACTTCAGGAATTGGACTTGCCACAGCACATATTTTTGCAGATAATAATATTGACCTTATTCTTTGTGGAAGAAGAACCGAAAGGCTTCAAGAACTAGAAAAAGAATTATCTCAAAAAGTAAAAGTAAATACACTTGCTTTTGATGTCAGTAATAGAGAAGAAGTGAAAAAAGCTATTGATTCTCTTGGAAAAGATTTCCAAAATATAGATATTCTCATCAATAATGCAGGAAATGCCCACGGACTTTCTCCTATTCAGGAAGGAAATTTAGATGATTGGGATGCAATGATTGACCTAAACATAAAAGGACTTTTGTACGTAACGAGAGCAATTTTACCAAAATTATTAAATGACACAAGGTCAGAAAAAAATAAAGGACAGATTATAAATATCGGTTCGATTGCTGGTATTGATTCGTATGCAAATGGAAATGTGTATTGTGCCACCAAATCAGCCGTTGCAATGCTTAGTGAAAGCATGAGAATCGATTTACTAAAAGAAAATATCAAAGTAAGTGAAGTAAAACCGGGATTAGTAGAAACAGAATTTTCAAAGGTTCGCTTCAAAAACGATGAAAAAAGAGCTGAAAAAGTGTATCAAAACTATACGCCACTCACAGCACAAGATATAGCAGAACTAATTTATTTTGTAGTTAGCAGACCTGCTCACGTCAATATTGCTGATGTCTTGATTTTACCCACAGACCAAGCTAAATCTGCGATGGTAAACAAAAAATAATTTTTCAAATCCTTATCAATAGTTAGTTATAAAGCATTGATAAGGATTTTTTATATACAAGTTTGAGTAAATTTAGAAATTAGACATACCTCAAATCAACTGAAAATTTTTCTGGAAACTTACCTATTTTATCTTTGTAAAAATCCATGATTATTTTCAAATCAGCTTCCATATCATCAGTTGGCATGACTAATTTTGTAACTCCTGCTTCTCTTTTTTTGTAATCCAAGTAACCAAGTGCAATTGGCACATTGGCTAATTTAGCAGCATGATAAAAACCCATTTTCCATTCTGTTACTTTATTGCGTGTCGCTTCAGGTGTAAAAACAACAGCTAGTTTTTTATTTTCTGTAAAAAGATTTGCCATTGCTTGTACCATTGATGGACGCTCTTCTCCTATTTTTTTTGGAGTTCTATCTATTCCTATTGCTCCCATTTTTAATAACATATTGCCAAAAGGAGGTTTTATCCATTCTTTCTTGATAGTAAAACGCCAGTTTATATTTGCAATATCAAACCATGCAATTGTATAAACGGCATCCCAGTTAGTGGTATGTGGAGCTGCAATAATTACGCAACGTTCTAATACTTCTTTTGTCACTTCTTCACTATGAACAATTTTCCAACCACGAAAACGAAATAAAAAACGAAAGAGAGCAAGTACCATTATGTATTAAATTATAAATGATGAATTATAAATTATAAATGAATGAGAGATATTTTTTATCTAATCTTGAGAGTTGCTAAAGCCACAATGACAAGTAAAATTCCTGCAATCCAAAAACGAGTAACAATTTTTACTTCGTGCAATCCTTTTTTCTGATAATGATGATGAAGAGGCGACATCAAGAAAATACGTCTGCCTTCTCCAAATTTCTTTTTTGTATATTTAAAATAGGCTACTTGCATCATTACAGATAAATTTTCTATCAAAAATACACCACAAAGAATCGGAATCATAAGTTCTTTTCGAAGCGTAATTGCCAAAACAGCAATAATTCCACCTAATGAAAGACTTCCTGTATCTCCCATAAAAACTTGTGCAGGAAAAGAGTTATACCACAAAAATCCAATACACGCCCCCATAAAAGCAGCACAAAAAATAACAACTTCACCTGTGTTAGGTAAATACATAATATTGAGATAATCTGCAAAGATTAAATTTCCTGAAACATAGGCAAAAACACTCAAAGCAGTGGCAATAATGGCTGTTGTTCCTGCTGCTAGTCCATCTAAGCCATCTGTTAGGTTTGCACCATTCGAAACGGCTGTAATAATGAAAGTAACTACAAGAATATAAAAAATTATTACGCCATATTCTCCTAGAAAGTCGGGAACAAGTGTTCTGTAATCCAATTCATTGTTTTTAATAAATGGAATAGTCGTTTTCAGAGACTTTATATCTTCATAACTAGAGTTTACATAACTAGTATAATCATCAGCAGCATTTATACCTGTACTGAATTCTCTCATCAAAACATCAGGGTGGTAATACATAGCTATACCAATCAAAATTCCTATTCCTACTTGTCCTAAAATCTTAAACTTTCCTGAAAGTCCTGCTTTATTTTTACGGATTACTTTTATATAATCATCTACAAAACCAATTATCCCAAGCCAAATAGTAGAAATAATGAGAAGTAAAATATAGATATTATGGAGTTGAGCCAAAAGGAGTGTAGGAATAAGTGTGGCAGCCAAAATAATTACTCCCCCCATAGTGGGCGTTCCTGCTTTTAGGTTTTCACCCTTGAGTCCTAAATCTCTGACAGTTTCTCCAATTTGCTGTTTTTGAAGAAAGAGAATTATTTTTTTACCAAAAACAACACTAATCAAAAGTGATAAAAAAGCTGCCAACATAGCACGAAAACTAATATACTGAAAAAGACCTGCTCCAGAAAGTTCGAACTGTTCACGCAAAAAACGAAATAGATAGTATAACATGAGAAATCACAAAAAATGAGTTGAGAAGGGAAATTTTTGAAGTTGTATCTTACTTTTTTCTTTATTTTAAAATGAAAAAACAAAGCTACAAAAAAAAGCATTCTACCTCTATAAAGTAAAATGCTTATTGCTACAATTGAGAGAATATATTTTATCTAAATAAATGTTTTGGCTTACTGAAAGAAAAATAATAAGCGAAAAATAATCCAAGAACATAAAATGCAATATCTACATATTCAAAACGGTCTTTTAAGAATCCCCACAAATGAGAAATATCAAAAGTAGTAAAGGTTTCTATATAAGAAAGTTGAAAACTTTGTACGATAGGTTCGACAGCTGCTAATACATTGCCTATAAAGAATCCTAAAATGGTAATTAAAATAGTCATTATTCCAAAAATAGGACGATGCCCCCTACCTCCAATTCTCATTCCTAGTGCTGCTAAAAGACCAACTAAGATAGCCATAAAAGCATAGTGATGTTGTTCGATATATTCGTCTATAAGCATAGTTGTTTTGCCCCACGTGTAGGCTGCTCCTAATGCTCCAACTAATGAGAGTATAATTCCTAAAAATAAATTAGATTTGGATTTCATATCTGATAGGGAAGATTTTTTTGATAAGGTAGATGACTCATCAAGATAATCAGATTCTGCATCCAAATCTTCTGAGACATGTAATTGTGTGTGGGTTTGATTAAATTGCTCGTTTGTGCTAATCCATTCGTAATTTACTTCTAATTCTTCTAAAGGCAAAATAGCCGATTTATCAAAGGCAATCGGACTTTCATTTGGCAAGTCTGAAATAGAATCAACTTTATTGTTTGTAATAGATGAATTATCTATGTTCAAATTTTCTGTATTCAAATCATCATGAATTGAATTAGATTCTAGCTCTAATTCTAGTTCTTGCTGTATTTTTTCTATATTTTTTTCTTCGTTAGTTGGAGTAGTATAATTCATATGCGTAAAATCTTGATATCAAATGAGAATAGAATAAGAATAGTAGGTTTATAGAATGTTAGCCTACTTCCAAATTAGAGTATAGAATAAATCTAAAATTAGCACATTATCTAGTAGAGATAAGCTACTATCAAACTTTCAAGAACTATACCTTTTTGATTATAATGCTTACACTCATTAAGTAGCCTAAAAACTCAAACAACGAATTAAATAATCAATCAAATAAGAGACTATAGGTAGATAGTTTATTAGATAAAACTAGCTGTTTTACTCATAATAAGCTATAAAATAGGGTTGAAAGCCTAATTTGTGTTTTTATAAAGATAGAAAGAAGCAACCTATATTTGCAAAAAATCATACATAACAACTAAAGAGCAATCGACGAACAAATTACTCTACTCGGTAAAGATTGATTTTTTTTAGATGAAAAAAGAGTTGCAAAACTTGATTTTTTAAAAGATTTGCTATTTCTAAGCTCATAATAGCTAAAAAATGGCGACACAAAAAAAACAACTCCATTTTTAAAGTTGCTTTTTACATATAATTACTTGAAAAATATCTAGTCTCTAAGCATATAAACTACAAAGACAATAAACATTACGATTACAGAAACAATAGCTACCATTTTGAGAGCATTGGCACTACTTTCTTCTTGAGGTTGAGAAACAGTTATTTGCTGAACAGGAACATTATTGTTCATTGGATGAAGTTCTTTCAAAATACGTAATTCAGCTTTTGCATCACTCAAATCCATTCTTGACTGATTGAGTTCTGTTCTAGTTTGATTCAAATCAGTAAGCAATTTATTGACTTGACTTTGAAGGTCTTTTTCGTGGTTATAAGCAATATTTACTTTTTCATTCAGTCCACGTAATTCTTCTTGAAGGTTTTTGATGGCTTGTTGGTCTTGACGTGTTTGTTCTTGTGATTTTTGAAGATTTTCTTGTGTGGTTTCTAAAAGACCGTTTTGTTCTTTGTTGCGTTCTGTCATTTGTGCAAGTTCTCTTCCACGCTCGTCAATGATTTGGTGCAAACGCATTTTATCATTTTTCAAATCACTAAGTTGTGTTTGAAGTGTGCCGATACTTCCTTCTTTAGCATCTATTTGTGCGCCCTTTGAGTCTATTTGAGCTTGTTTTTGGATTAACTCTTCCTTTACTTTTGCAGCATTTTTATTTACTTCGTCTAATTCTTTTTGTAAATCTGCAATTGTCTTTAGATGCTCTTCATTTGTTTTGCGAATATCTTCTAATAAAAATGTATTCTCTACATCTTTTTTATCAGAACCTTGAGTTGTATTAAAAATAAAAGCCACCAAAGCAGCAATCGCAATCACGCCAATAGCATATTTTAGAATGCTGACAGGCTGATTGATAGATGTTTTGATATATCCGAAAGGTGTATTTGATTTTGACATAACTCTATTTTCTTCAGTTTTTTGAAAATTATCAACTCATAAACAATAAAATGATGACTCTCATTTAGTTTGCTCAAAGTTAGCTAAATATACATTATTTTTTGCAAATACAGTTTAATTTTAGCAAAAAAATATTTCCCTGCTTTTTACTTCTTTAATAATCATCTGTAATTTAGGCATTGGCAATTGGGTTTTTACAATCTTTTACCTACTACCTTGCATAACATAGTAACCTTTTTTCAACTCTCTCGTATAAGAAGACATACGGACATTGTTAGTGTTTCAAATTCTTTCAATTCCTACTAAAAAAAATTAAAATTTAACCCAATAAAATGTGATTACATTAGAAAACGCTGAAGTACAGATGCGAAAAGGAATCTTAGAACTCTGTGTCTTGAATGTAATTGCTAATGGAGAAGTATATGCTTCAGATTTACTTCGTCATTTGAAAGATGCACAGTTATTAGTGGTTGAAGGAACACTTTATCCACTTCTAAATCGTCTAAATAAATCAGGTTTGGTTACTTATGCCTGGCAAGAATCCACAGGAGGACCACCACGAAAATACTACCGATTGACTGATAATGGACACGAATTTCTCAAAGAACTAACTCTTTCTTGGCATCAACTTGTTTTTTCTGCCACTACTATTTTAGAAAATACTAATCAGAACAGACAAGAACAAAGACAAGCAGGGTAAAACCAATTTAAAAGTTAAAATTAAGATTTTAGAAGTAATACAACTATAACAACCTCTAAAATATAATTTTACTCAAAACTGTAATTTTTCGCCATTACCTATTACTAACTAACTATTAATCAACCATATTCAAAAATTTAGACTCTCAAAATAATTATTAGTTCTAAATTTTGAAATCTAAATTCTAACTTTATTCCATCATGCCTCCACTACACAACCACTCGTCTATCAACAATACTTTAGAAGTTCATATTGCTTCTATTTCATTTCATGTCGAACAAACAGCTTATCCTGCTTTGAAAGCCTATTTAATGGATTTGAAACGTTGTTTTCCAGAAGATTCGCTTACTATAGAAGACATAGAAACACGTATGGCAGAGGTGCTTTTAGAGCGTTTGAGTATTGATAAAGGAACAATCGACAAAAATGATGTTGAATTAATGGTTTTGCAAGTAGGAACAGCAAAAGAAATTGCTCTTGCAGAAGGAATTGATTTAGATTTGGGATATTTTGAAAGAAAAGACCAATGGCAAACACTCAAAAAAGCTGAACCTAAACGTGAATTGCGTAATGTAGGTAAGAAATTTACGCTTCAGAAAAGAGACAAAAAAGTAGCTGGTGTTGCTTCTGGAATTGCAGCCTATTACAATATTGACCCTGCTTTTGTGCGTTTGGGCTTTGTAGCCAGTGTTTTTGCTGGAGGCTTCGGAATTCCTTTGTATGCAGCTTCTTGGCTTGCGATGCCTAAAGATCCAAAAGAAGGATTGGTAGAAGAAAAACAATCTACTTCTTTAGTCGGCAGAACAAAACGTTTTATGCGTAGTATGGTGGACAAGAAAGTAGCTGGTGTTGCTTCTGGAATTGCAAAATATTTTGGAATTGATGAAACTATTGTACGTTTGCTTTTTGTAGCAACTTTATTTTTAGATGGATTCGGACTTTTAGCTTATTTGGCTCTTTGGATTGCTATGCCAGTAGCAAAAAGCCTTCAAGAACAAATTGATTTAGAAGAAAAGCCATCATTTTTAGAAGAAGAAAGTTTCAAAACTAGAATGGCAAATGTAGAATCTCGTTTTGAAGATACAGTAAGCTCAACAGCTTCTAAAGTTAAAAATTCTAAATTCTTTAAAAAACACTTTTAAAAATAGTGATAAATTATAAGTGGTTAGTTGTAAGTGAAATTACTTAACTACTTGGAAGAAAATATATAATTCCTCAAAATGAAATATTCGTTTTGAGGAGTTTTTTTGTCTAATTGAAAAGTAACTAAAAAAACAATTTATTCAACTATTTTTTTAGTTGTTAAATTATTTTGCTTAGATTTGTGGAATTATTCAACTCAAAAATGCTTTTCACAAAATAAATATATGTATTCTTTTCAATCAAAGTTATCTTTTCTGCTTTCCATTTTATTTTTATTCATTTTTTCTACTTCTGTTTTGGCACAACGCAAACCCGAACGAATTATAGAAAAAGAAGAGGTTGAGAAATTCAAAACTACGCTAGATTCTGCTCTTTGTCTTTACACAACAGATTCACTGTATAGAAAACCTATTTTAGAAATTGGAAATAATCCTTTTTTGGATTCTTTGATTGAATATAATTTACAAGAATATGCTTTTTATTTGAACAATTATTGGTATGAATTGGATAAAAACACGGTTCTTTCTTTAGAAAATACTGCGCCACAGGAGGGATTTATGATGGATGGAAATAATGGAAAATTTGGTTTTCATAGAAAGTCTAGCTTATGTAATTGTGGACGAGAACACGAATGGCATTGGGGATATTGGAGAAATGAACGAAAAAAATACAAATCAGATGAAGAAACTCATTATATATATAATAGAGGTTTATTCTGGCGTTGGAGATATGGATTTTTGGGAAGTGAGAAAAGATTTAATAAAAGGGTGGCTCAAGGTAAAAGTTTAAGCAGAAAGAGAGGTTTGAAAAGAGCAAGACGAAAAGTAAGTTATAATTGGACTAGAGGAGCTTATAATGACAAAAAACTCAATTTAGATTATTTAGGAAATGGTTTTGATAAAAAAGAAATTTTAGAAGGAAATATTGGCTATTTAAAGTGTTCATTTTTGCCTTCTGCTAATTATGTCAATGAGAGTTTTATGAAAGATTTGATAGAGGAGTTTTTATTTACAGATGCATTGATTTTAGACTTGAGAGGAAGTTTTGTATTAGAATCTGAAAGTAAGTTTTTTACAAAAGACAAAGAAGTAAATGAGATGAGTGTTCCTATTTGGTTTGTAGAGCGTTTTTTACGACCAGATACTACTTACAATTTAGGAACTGCAAAAGTTTTTCATACAAGAGAATACTTAAAAGATAGTGGAAAACCACGCCGTAAAAGTTATGAGAATCCTACTGTTTCATTAACTACCAAAACAGAAGAAGTAAAACCATTTTTTAAGAGAGATAATTATTGGTATCATTCAGGTTATCCTTTAGAAGTTGATAAAAATTATGAAAAATACTATACACTTCGATATTTTGAGCGTCCAATTTATATTCTGACAGATAAAAATACTTCTGACGCTGCCGAATGGATTGTACAGGTTTTGCAAAAGCATAGAAATGCTATTGTGATAGGAGAGCCAACAAAGGGACAACCAATAATTACAAAGCGAATAGGGACAAGTGCGTATAGTTGGCTCAATATTCCAGATATGGAGATTAAAACAACAGAAAAAAGTGAAGTAAAACCAGATGTTTTTGTTTCTTCTTATGATTCTACAAGCACAGATAAGGCTTTTGATATTGCCTATAAAATGGCGTATGAAGAAAGTGTTTTGAAGAGTAGTTTTAGTTATATCAAAAAATATGGACAGCGTTTTAAGCAGTTTGAAGAAATTACTAAACCTATCCCAAATCCGTATAATCTGCCACAAAATGCAAAAGACTTGTTAGGAAATTATGGTTTGGGTAAAGAAATTATTTTTAAAGAAGGAAAATTATGGCTCAAAAACTATCAACATATTTCGCCTATTTATCAAACTGCTCCCAATACTTTTTTGGTAAAAAATGGACTACAAAAGAGAGTTGGAACAACGTCTTATGAAACAGTTGCCAAACCTATTTATTTGTTTTTTAGAAAAAGTCAAGATGATTTTCAAGCAAATCAGATTTCGATTGATTCAACATTAGAAATAAAACAAGATTCTGTTATGAATATGTTCGTTCGATATGGTGATTTTACGAGTGCAAAATTTACACAGCTTGAAAGTTATGGTTTTGATGAGTTTAAGAAGGAAAAACAAATTATTGATACTACTCAAATCATGAAATCTAGTGCAGCTTATCCATTTTCAAAGATGAACAGAAATGAAAAACAAGCTCTTTTTGAAGGTTTTACAATGCAAAGAAATCTTTTTGAAGCCTTTCCCAATTTTAATTTTAAACTCATTTCAGAAAATGAAATAGTGAAAGAAAATTTAGAAAATAAACTGACTATTTTTGTTTTTTGGTCGCCAACGTCTACAACATCTATTGAAGCAATTCCAAAGCTAAACGAAATGATTGAAACCTATTCAGAAAATAATATTACTTTTTACGGTTTTACAGAAAATAAGAAAAAAGAAGTAGAAGAGTTTTTGATAGGAACTCCTTTCTATGCTGATATTATTCCAACTAGTAATTCTATTTTTGAAGATTTATATATTCCAACGACAAACGAACCGTTTATTATGATTTTGAATAAAGAAGGAAAGGTTATTTTTGGAGAAGAATTAAATGGAATTGATAATGAAAAAACATTTGAGAAAATGGAATATATTCTTTCAAATCAGATTTTGAAATAATGTAGCTTACGCTTTAGCGTGAGTAAATTGTATCGTATGTTTTAGCTTACGTAAAAAATATTCTGCTTTTGAATTTTATTCCCATCTTTTCCAACTTTGCTCATAATATTGAATCAAAATTTGGTTGTCTAGGCGATTTACTTTTATCGAATCGCCTTCTCCATTTTCTTCAATATCTATTCCTAAAAACATATCTTTATCGAAAACAAAAAGTTTAGGCAAAACTTCGGGAGCTAGGTATTTCAAATCTAGCTTTCGTTTTTCCATTTTTTGAGTAAGTGATGTATAAATTTTGTCTAACTGATTTTGAGAAGGCAATCCAATAGTTGTACTGTCATTTTGGTTGAACTTTGGATTATTTATTCCCATACTAAATCCCCACATTCCGAAAGCAGGAACATACACATTGAGAGGCAATGCAGAAGGAAAGGCTTCTTGCATTGTTTTTTGAATACACCAAAACGGCTTTGGCGCAAAATAAGGTGAAGTAGATTGAGTAATCAGAACACCATCTCTTGACAAAATTTTCTTAGCCAAACGATAAAATTCTACTGAATAGAGTTTGCCCAAAGAAGCCTCATGAGGGTCTGGCAAATCGACAATAATCAATGAATACTGTTTTTCAGATTCTTCTACAAACTTAAAGGCATCTACATTATGAATCTTCACTTTCGGATTTGAGAGTGAGTTTTGATTTACTTCTCTAAATATTCGGTTGTGCTTTGCTAAATTTGTAATTGCTTTATCTAAATCCACTAAGTCAATGCTTTCAATTTCATCATATTTTAGAAGCTCACGAACAGCCAAACCGTCGCCACCTCCCAATATCAAAACGTTTTGTAAATGTCCTGTCATAAGTGCAGGAACATGTACAAGTGTTTCGTGATAACGATATTCGTCTAAAGTAGAAAACTGTAAGTTTCCATTAATGAAAAGTTGTGTATTTTTCTTGTATTTAGTTACTACAATGCGCTGATAAGGTGTTTGGTCAGAATAAATAATTTCATCTTGATACATCATTTGCTCAAAAAAATCACTTATTTGAAACGAATAAATAAAACCAATTAATAAAACAGCCATTGAAATTGCTGAAAAAGCAAGTTTTGCAGCAGCTTGTTTTAGCTCTGCTCTAAAAACCCAAGCATTAAAAATGGCAATTAAAAGATTTATTATTCCAATAAAAAAAGCCGTTCGCATCAGTCCCAAATAAGGCAAAAGTAAAATTGGAAAAGCAACAGAAGCCACCAAAGAACCCAAGTAATCAAAGGCCAAAACATTGGAAATAGTATCTTTTAAGTTATCGTGTTGCTTTAAGAGACGTGTAACAATCGGGATTTCTAAACCTACAAAAGCTCCCAAAAAAACAATAATAATAAGTGCAACAGCATAATAATTATCTAAAACTGTATAACTAAAATATAAAATTAGTGTAGAACATCCTCCAACAAGACCAAGAATAGTTTCGATAACTACAAACCAATCTAACAGGTTTCGATAAACATATCTACTCAAAAATGAGCCTAAACCCATAGCAGAAAGAAAAAGCCCAATCGTAATCGAAAAGTGAAGAATACTACTTCCCAAAAAATAGGTCGAAATACTGCTTATTAGAAGTTCATACAAAATGCCACAAACAGCAATTATAAAAATTGAAGAAAGTAAAATCGGAACTTGTGCAGAGCGTTTTTTATCTTTTTCAGAAACATTTGGATTATGAGAAGCTGGAGGTGTAAAAGAAGTAGTTTTTTCCACTAGAAGTATATAATTGGTTATCTATATTTGAAGATACGAAAATACGATTTATTCTTTTGTCAAATAGATTTTTAAAAATAAATTTATAAAAACAGAATAAATTACTTTCTTTTTCGATTTAAAGTCTATAAATTTTTGTATTATCGTAAAAATATCCTTATCAGTATATAATTTAGGCTTGATTTTACTATCTACTTATTATCATTATTTCAATGAAATATCTGTTTTTTACTCTATTTCTGTTTTTTGCTTATCTCAATTGTTTTTCACAAAAAGATATAGGATCTCCTTTTATTACATCATTTTCTCCCAAAATATATGAAGGAGACCCTCAGATATGGTCTATTCAACAAGGTAATAATGGCATTATGTATTTTTCAGGTGAACAAATACACG